>CAZEQG010000036.1:1265-12712 GCA_964514295.1 uncultured Alphaproteobacteria bacterium | reverse complement strand
GGCGGCCGGCGGCCTGTCGATGGGCGGCTATGGCGCGCTGCTGCTCGCCTTCGCCCGGCCCGAGCGCTATGCCGCCGCGGTCAGCCTGTCCGGCAGCATCTTCCGCCCGATGCCGGAGGATGCGGCGGCGCGGGCGCAGCGCCGGGTGCGGATGTTCGGGACGGCCTTCGGCGATCCCTTCGACTGGCGCCGCTTCAACGCCTGGAACCTGTTCCTGAAGCTGCCGGCGGTGGCGGGTGCAGCACCGCGGCCGGCCTTCTGGCTGCATGCCGGGGATGACGATTTCCCCGGCATCCTCGACGGCACCGTCGCCCTGCATCTGGGGCTGCGCCAGGCCGGCGCCGAGAGCGAGCTGAGGGTCACCGAGGGCGGTCATGAATGGCCGGTCTGGGCCCGTGACATCGGGCCGGCCCTGCACTGGCTGGCGGGCCGGCTGAAGGGTGGCTGCCAATCTCCCCCGGGCACTTGACCTCCCGGGGCGGGTGCGGTCAGGCGAGCGCCAGCACCGCTGCGACGTCGCCATCGTCGTTGTAGACATGCGTGCCGAAGCGAAGCTGGCCGCGGCGGATCGAAAAGCGCACGCCAGCCGCCTTCAGGCGGTCGGCGAAGTCGTTCAGCCGCTGGTCGGCCGTGGCATAGGCGCTGCCGACGCCAAGCGCGCCGAGCGTGACGATGTGGCTGGGCGCCCGTCCGCGGGGAGGCCGGCTGACCGCGTAGCCGCGGGCGGACAGGCCGTCGCGCAGCGCCTCGGCCAGCCTGACCGCGTGGCTCTCGATGCGGGCCGGACGCAGCGCGTTCAGCCGGCGCAGCGACATCTCGGCGGCGGCGATGCCGACCCAGTTGTAGTTGCCGGTCTCGAAGCGCCGGGCATCGGGGTAGAAGGTTATCCCGGTGCTGGCCGCCCCCTCGGATTCATGGGCATCGCCCAGGTCCACGCTGAAGCGCGCCACATAGGCCGGGTTCAGGCGGCCGATCCACTCCTGGCGCACGGCAAGGAAGCCGAGCCCGATCACGCCCAGCAGCCCCTTGGAGGTGGAGACGGCAAGCCCGTCGATGCCGAGCCCCGGCATGTCCATCGCCAGCACGCCGACCGACTGCACGCCATCGACCAGGAAGAACGCCCCCGCCTTCCGGCTGGCTTCAGCCAAGGGGGCGAGGTCGGTGCGGAAGCCGGGGGTGAAGGTGACGCTGGAGGCGGTGACCACGCGGGTCCGCCGGTCCACCGCGGCGGCCATCGCGGCGGCATCGATGTCACCGTCGCGCGGGGCCACCGCGCGCATCTCCACCCCGCGCCTGGCCAGCGCCTGCCAGATGAACACGTTGTTGGGATGCTCCAGGGCCGGGCACAGCACCACATTGTCGCCCGACCGCCAGTCCAGCGCATTGGCCAGGATGTTGATGCCGTCGGAGACGTTGCGCGTCACCGCCACCTCGGCCGGCGCGGCGCCGACCAGCCGGCCGAAGCCGGCGCGCGCGGCCGTGAGCAGCGGTGCCCATCCTTCCTTGGTGCCGATGCCGGTGACCTGTTCGTCGATGATGCGCGCCGCGGCCTGCCGGCTGTCCTCGGCCACGATGCCGCGCGAGGCGACGTTGAGGTAGGGGCTGGCGAGCGCGCCGGGAAAGGCCGCGCGCGCAGCGCTCAGCGGATCGCCCGCCGCGATGGTGTCGACCATGGCTATTTCGCCACTGCCGACATGGCGAGCGTGAACTCGTCTGCCCTGGCGGTGTAGCCGAAGCCCTTGCGGGCCGCCCACACGTTCACCTGGAAGTACAGCGGCACGATGCCGACATCCTCCATCGCCACCCGCGTGGCGTGCTGCAGCGCCTTCTCGCGCTCCTTGTCGTCGAAGATGGTCAGCGCCTTCTTGATCAGCGCGTCGAGGGCGGGGTTTGAGTAGCGGCCGCGGTTGGAGGCGCCGTCGCCCTTGCCGTCGCGGGTCAGCAGCAGGGCGCGCAGGGTGGAGGCGGCCTCGCCCGTGTCCGTACCCCAGCCATAGAAGCCGAGCGCGAACTCGAACTTGTTGCCGCGGGTCGCGAACACCTGGCGCGGCAGCGCCTCGACGGTGGGCTGGATGCCGATGCGGGTGAGGAACTGGCCAATGGTCTGGATCTGCTGGACGTCGTTGAGATAGCGGCCGTTGGAACCGTGGATGGTCATCTGGAAGCCGTTCGGATAGCCGGCCTCGGCCAGCAGCCGGCGCCCCTGGTCGGGGTCATGGGCGGCCACCGGCATGGCCGGATCGTGGCCGAAGAAGCCGGGGGGCACGATCTGGCCGGTGGGCACGCCCTGGCCGTCCAGCAGCCGGTCGACCAGGGCCTGGCGGTTCATGGCCAGGGAGATGGCCTTGCGCACCCGCACATCCTTCAGCGGATTGGTTGGCAGCGGCTGGCCGGCGTTGTCGCGCAGGTTGGGCGAGGTGTCGGAATGGCTGTCGAGGATCAGGTAGATGACGCGGTTCGACAGCGCCTTCTCGACCGATACGCCATCCGCCCGCTCCAGCGCCTTCACGGCGTCGGCCGGCACCTGTTCGATCAGGTCCACATCGCCCGCCAGAAGTGCGGCAGAGCGCGCCGACGGGTTGGGGATCAGGCGGAAGGTCACGCTGTCCCAGACCGGCTTCGGCCCCCAATAGGCGTCGTTGCGGACATAGGCGATCCGGCTGTTCGGCACGAACTCCTTCAGCTTGAAGGGCCCGGTGCCGATCGCCGCCTTGCCCGAATTGTACTCGTTGATCTCCGCTCCCTCGCCGTGGCGGCGCGAGATGATGCCGAAGGTTGACAGATCGACCGGCAGGAGTGGTGCCGGATAGGCGGTGCGCAGCCTGACCTTCAGCGGGCCGTCCGCGGTCGCCGAGGCGATGGTGCGGATATAGGTGGCAAAGGGCGAGGAGGAGTTGGGCACGTTCACCGCGCGCTGGAGCGTGAAGACCACGTCATCGGCGGTGAACGGCGTGCCATCATGGAAGGTCACGCCGTCGCGCAGCTCGATCTCCCAGGTCATCTCGTCGATCCGCGTCCAGGACCTGGCCAGGCCCGGCACGATCTGCTGCCTTTCATCCTGCAGGATCAGCTTGTCGAAGACATGCAGCATGTTGGCCACGTCGGGCCCGGAATTGCGGAAATGCGGGTCCATCGAATTGGCCATGCTGCCAAGCCCGACCCTGAGATCGGCCGCCTGCGCCGCCGCCGCCATGCCGACCGCCAGGGCCAGCGCCGTGCCCACCCGCCATGCCATCGCACATCTCCCCAGCAGAGTTCCGCCGAGGGGATTTAAGCGCGTATCGGGCCGGTCAGGGTAGGGGAATATTGTATACCGCCATCATGGCGGCCTTACCGGCAGGTGGCCGAATAGGCCCAGCCCTCGTCATTGCCGAGGCGCTTGGCATAAAGCTCTATCGCGCTCGTCACGGTGGTGTAGCAGGAGAACAGCGGCATGCCGAGGTAGTTCACCAGCACCAGCGACACCCGGTTGCCGCCATAGGCGGTGCCGATCAGGCAGTCCTCCACCCTTTTGCCCCGCTCCAGGCGGAACACGTAGCGCTCGCGCGACTTCAGGATGACCCGGCCATAGATCTCGACCGGCGAGCGGTTGACCAGCAGGAAGCAGACCTGCCCGGTGCCGCCAACCCCGGGCGGCGGGCTGGCATGCTGCGCGCGCGCCGGCTGGGCCAGCAGCACCAGCAGCAGCAGCCCGAGCGTCGGCAGAAGCGGCAGGAACGGCAGCGGCCTCATCGCGCCCCTTGCGGATCGAACATGCGTTGCAGCCGGTCGCCCAGCAGGTTCACCGACACCACGGTGGCAAAGATCAGAAGGCCGGGATAGAGGGCAAGTTGCGGCGCGGTCCAGATCAGCTCCTGCGCCCCGGTCAGCAGGCTGCCCCAGGAGGCGAGCGGCGGCGGCACGCCGAGGCCAAGGAAACTCAGCGCCGATTCCAGCAGGATCACATTGCCGACGGAAAGGGTGGTGGCGACCAGGATCGGTGCAGCGCAATGCGGCAGGATGTGCACCACAAGGATGCGCGCCGGCCCGGCCCCGGCCGCCACCGCCGCCTCCACGAAGGCGCGCTCGCGCAAGGACAGCACCACCGCGCGCACCACCCTGGCCGTGGTCGTCCAGCCGACCAGGGCCACCAGCAGCACGATCCGCGCCACCGCCAGTTCCGGCGTCGGCGCCAGCCCGAGCTTGCCGGGATCGACCGCCGCCAGCACGATCAGCAGCGGCAGCAGCGGCAGCGCGATCACCCCGTCGGTCAGGCGCATCAGCAGGGCGTCGGCGGTGCCGCCGCGAAAGCCCGCGACCAGCCCCACCAAGGTGCCGATGGCCGCGGCAAGCAGCGCCGTCGCGATCCCGACCAGGAGGGAGATCTGGCCGCCGCGCAGCAGCCGCGCCAGCACGTCGCGCCCCAGCTCGTCGGTGCCCAGCAGATGCGGGGCGGCGGGCGGCTCCAGCCGGCCGATGAGGTCGACCGTCACCGCATCGACGCCGAGCGCCGCCTCGACCAGCGGGGCTGCCAGCACCGCCAGCACCAGCCCGGCAAGCACGATCGCGGCCGGCATCAGCGCAGGCGCACGCGCGGATCGAGCGCGGCGCAGGCGATGTCGGCGGCGAGGTTGGCCAGCAGCACCACGGCGGTTGCGAGCATCAGCCCGGCCAGGGCGACATTGAAATCGCTGCCCATGATCGAATCGTAGATGAGCTTGCCCATGCCCAGCCAGCCGAACATGGTCTCGGTGATCAGGGCGCCGGAGAACAGGCCGCCGGCATCGAGCGCCAGCACCGTGACGAAGGGGATCAGCGCATTGCGCAGCGCGTGCCGCCACAGCACCCGCGCTTCCGAGGCGCCCTTGGCGCGGGCGGTGCGCACATAGTCTTCCCGCAGCGTCTCGATCAGGGCGGCGCGGATGTAGCGGACATGGACGGCCACGGACGCCAGCGTGAGCGTCGCCACCGGCATGGCGAGATAGGGCAGGCGGGCAAGGAAGCCGCCACCATCGAGCGGCCCCATGCCGCTCGCCGGCAAGACGCCGAGCCCGACCGAAAACACCATGATCAGCAGCAGCGCCAGCCAGAAGGCCGGCAGCGAGATGCCGGCAAAGCACAGGGCCGAGATCGCCGCGTCCAGCCGCCCGCCGACCCTGAGCGCCGCCAGCACGCCGAGCGGCAGCGCGATCGCCAGCGACAGGACGAGGCTCGCCCCCATCAGGATCAGCGTGTTGCCCAGCCGCGGCAGTATCACCTCGGCGGTCGGGGCGGCCTGCAGCCGGGCATAGCCGAGATCGCCCTGAAGCGCGGCGCCAAGCCAGGCCAGCCAGCGCTCCAGGATCGGCCGGTCCAGCCCGTGCAGCGCCTTCAGCCGGGCGGCATCGGCCGGCGTCAGGTCGGGGTTGGACTGCACCATGACGTCGATCGGGTCGCCCGGCATCAGCCCGATCAGGGAATAGACGAGGAAGGACATCGCCAGCACGACCGCCAGCGACCCGGCGAGGCGGCGGGCGAGATAGCGCGTCAGAGCGTTGCTTCCAGGGCGCCGATCAGGGCGTCGACTTCCTGCGGCGTGTTGTAGTGGACCATCGACACGCGCACCACGCCACCGGCCGCCCTGAGGCCAAGATCGTCGATCAGGCGGCGGGCATAGAAATCGCCGAAGCGGATGCCGATGCGCCTGGCATCGACCGCGGCCACGATCGACGGGCTGGAGCGGCCCTCAACCACGAAGCTGATGGTTGGAACGCGGATGTTGCGGTCGGCGGTGGCGGCGCCGATCACCCGCACGTCGTTGCGGCGGGCAAGGAAGCCGATCAGCCGGTCGGCCAGCGCCTCCTCGTGCCGGGCGATCGCCTCGAAGGCCGGCATGCCGGCGCGGTCGGCCAGCGCCGCGAGATATTCAGGGATGGCGCCGCTGGCATAGGCCAGCTCGTAGTTCCGGTTGCCGAGCTGGAACTTGTAGGGGATGTCGTCCTCGGCGATGAAGTCGTGGTTGAGGCCGGAAAGCTGTTCGAGCCGGTCGCCCCGGCCCCAGAGCAGCCCCTGGTGGGGACCATAGACCTTGTACAGGCTGAACACGTAGAAGTCGGCGCCCAGGCTGGACACGTCGATGGCCCGGTGCGGGGCATAGGCCACCCCGTCCACCACCAGCTCCGCGCCTGCCCGATGGACCATCCGGGCGATCTCGGCCACCGGCTCGATGGTGCCAAGAATGTTGGAGGCGTGCGTCACCGCCACCAGCCGCGTGCGCGGGCCCAGCAGCCCGGCCAGATCGGCCAGGCGCAGCGACAGGCTCGCCGGGTCGATCCGCCACTCGCGGATCACCACGCCCTGGGCCGCGAGGCGGCGCCAGCAGCCGATATTGGCTTCGTGGTCGGCGTTGGTGACGATGATCTCGTCGCCCGGGCGCAGCGACGGCGCCAGGCTGCGCGCCAGCACGTCGAGCAGCGCCGTGGCCGAGGGGCCGAGCACCACCTCGCGCCGGCTTGCCGCGCCGATCATCGCGGCCAGGGCGTCCTCCGCCCCCCGCACCATGGCGGCGGCCCGGACCGATGGCGCGTAGGATGCGCCATGCTGGACGTTGTGATGCAGCAGATAGTCGGCCGCCCGGGCCGCCACACTGTCCAGCACCTGGCTGCCACCGGCATTGTCGAAGAAGGTCCAGTCGCCGGCGAGGGCCGGGAACCGGGCGCGGGCATAGGCAAGGTCGATCGTCATGGCTTTGACCTTAGCAGCCGGGGGCCTATAGTCGAGGGCCTACCGGCCGAGGGTAATTGCCTATGCGTTTCGCCGCCGTCCCGCTCTTCCTGGCGCTTGCCGGCTGCACCGACATGCCGCGCTTCGTCTATGGCACGGCCAGTTCCAGCGACATCGTGCGCGGCTACCTGCAAGGTGCCGGGGCTGCCGGCCCGGTGCTGATCGAGGTTCGCGGCCGCGACGCGGCCTTTGCGCCGGCGATTGCGGCCGCCGCCTCGGGCGGCGTGATGGGAGCCAATGTCCGCTTCACCGCGGACCGCGCCCAGGCTCCGCAGCCCGACTACCGCGTGGCCTTCCAGTTCGACCCGGCGCCGACGGCAACCGACGCGGCGGTCTGTGCCGGCACGGCCGCATCCGGGCCGCCGGCGGCGGGGCAGACCCGCTACAAGGCGGTGTTCTGCCACAAGGACCGGCACTTCGCCGCGGTCGAGGTGTGGGGGCCGGGGCTCGCCGGGGCGGCCGATCCCGGCCTGGCGCCGCTGGTACGCCAGACCATGCTGGAGCTGTTCCCCCTGCGCGACCCGAACAGCCCCGACGGCGAGATCCTGCTGGTCGACTGAGCGTCCCTGCCGGTCAGGCGATGGCCTTGCCGAGCCGCCCGGCCAGGTCCTGGATGTACTGCCAGGCGACCCGGCCCGAGCGCGAGCCGCGCGTGATCGACCACTCGCCAGCCTCCGCCCGCAGCCGCTCGGCCGGGACATCGAGGCCATAGGCGGCGCAGTAGCCTTCGATCATGGCAAAGAAGGTGTCCTGGTCGCAGGGATGGAAGCCCAGCCACAGGCCAAAGCGGTCGGACAGCGACACCTTCTCCTCCACCGCCTCGGAGGGGTTGATGGCGGTCGAGCGCTCGTTGTCGATCATGTCGCGCGGCATCAGGTGCCGCCGGTTCGAGGTGGCATAGAAGATGACGTTCGCCGGCCGCCCCTCGATGCCGCCGTCGAGCACCGCCTTCAGCGACTTGTAGCTGGCATCCCCGCCATCGAAGCTGAGGTCGTCGCAGAACAGCACCGACCGGGCGGTGCTGGCCCGCAGCACCTTCAGCAGCCGCGGCAGGGTCGCGATGTCCTCGCGGTGGATCTCGATCAGCTTCAGGCTGCCCGGCGCCTCGGCGTTCACGCTTGCATGGACGGCCTTGACCAGCGAGGACTTGCCCATGCCGCGCGCGCCCCACAGCAGGGCGTTGTTGGCCGGCAGGCCGGCGGCAAAGCGCCTGGTGTTGTCGAGCAGCACGTCGCGCTGGCGCTTGACGCCCTGAAGCAGGTCGATCTCCACCCGGTTGATCTGCGCCACCGGCTCCAGCCAGCCTTCGGCATGCCAGACGAAGCCGTCGGCGACGCTGAGGTCGATGCCCCCGGCCGGCGGCGGGGCGAGGCGTTCCAGCGCCTCGGCTATGCGGGTGAGAAGGGCGGCGGTGTCGGGCGTATCCATGGTCGGGTCCGGTCGGGCGGGAGCGGGGGAAACTATCAGAGCCGGCCAGGTTTGCAATCCGGGGCCAGGTCGCTATAGTCGCGCCGCCCGGCCGGCCCGGCCGCGCTTCAGGAGTTTGCGTGGATGTTCATCTCCCCGGCCTATGCCCAGTCCGCCGGTGTCGGCGGCTTCGATATCATGGCGCTGCTGCCGCTGGTGGCCATCATGGTCATCTTCTACTTCCTGCTGATCCGGCCGCAGCAGAAGCAGGCCAAGAAGCACCGCGAGATGCTGGCGGCGCTGCGCCGGGGCGACCGCATCATCACCTCGGGCGGCATCATCGGCACCATCACCAAGGTCAACAGCGACACCGAACTGACCGTGGAGATCGCCGAGGGGGTGCGGGTGCGCGTGGCCCGTGGCATGGTGGCCGACGTCACCGCCAAGACCGAGCCCGGCAAGACCGATGGCAGCAAGGCGGAGGCGGCGGGCAGTTGAGGCGGATCTAGGCTGCGAAGGATCGGGCGGCGGCGATGCTGAACTTCACCCGCACCAAGACGATCATCATCCTGGCGATCTGCCTGCTCGGGGTGCTGCTGTCGCTGCCGAGCCTGCTGCCGAGCGGCACCATCCCGGCCTTCATCCCCCAGCGCCACCTCAATCTCGGCCTCGACCTGCAGGGCGGCTCCTACCTGCTGCTGGAAGTCGATGGTGCGGCGGTGCGCCAGGAACGGCTGGAGACGGCGGCCGACGAGGCGCGCACCCTGCTGCGCGAGGCCAGGGTGACCGGCGCCCGGGTGAGCCTTGCCGGCGACGTGATCGTGGTCAGCCTCGCCCCGGAGGGCGATGTCGCCGCGGCGCAGACCGCGTTGCGGCCGCTGACCCGGCCGACCGATCCGAACAACCGCGAATTCGACATGGCGGCGGAGGGCCGCGAGGTCCGGCTGACCCTGACCGAGTCGGGCTTCCGCGAGCGGCTGCGGCGCGCCGCCGAACAGTCGCTGGAGATCGTGCGCCGGCGGATCGATGAGACCGGCGTGAACGAGCCGATCGTCGCCCGCCAGGGCATCGGGCGCATCCTGGTCCAGCTTCCGGGCGTCAGCGACCCCGGCCGCATCAAGCGCCTGCTGGGCCAGACGGCCAAGATGACCTTCCGCATGGTCGCCGACATGAACGTGCCGGCCAACGCCCCGGCGCCGCCGGGGACCGAATGGCTGGACAGCGCCGAGCGCGGGGCCGGTGGGGGCCGCATTCTGGTGCGCCGCCGCATCGAGGTGGACGGCGCCTCGCTGACCAACGCCCAGCCCAGCACCGACAGCCAAACCGGCCAATGGGTGGTGAGCTTCGAGTTCGACAGTGTCGGCGCCCGGCGCTTCGCCGATGTGACCAAGGCCAATGTCGGCAAGCCTTTCGCCATCGTGCTCGACGGCAAGGTGATCAGCGCCCCGGTTATCCGCGAGCCGATCACCGGCGGGCGCGGCCAGATCAGCGGCAATTTCACCGCCCAGAGCGCCAACGAGCTGGCCGTGCTGCTGCGCGCCGGCGCGCTGCCGGCGCCGCTGACGGTGGTGGAGGAGCGTTCGGTCGGCCCCGAGCTTGGCGCCGACAGCATCCGTGCCGGGTTGCTGGCGGTGATCGCCGGCGCCATCCTGGTGGTCGCCTACATGCTGGCCTCCTATGGCCTGTTCGGCGTGTTCGCCAACATCGCGCTGGTTTTCAACCTGTTCCTCACCCTGGCCGCCCTCGGGCTGCTGGAGGCGACACTGACCCTGCCCGGCATCGCCGGCATCCTGCTGACGCTGGGCATGTCGGTCGACGCCAACATCCTGATCAACGAGCGCATCCGCGAGGAGGCGCGCAAGGGCAGGGGGCTGATCCGTTCGCTGGAGGCCGGCTACACCAAGGCGCTGGCCACCATCACCGACGCCAATCTGACGACGCTGATCAAGATGATCATCCTCTACGGCGTCGGCTCGGGCACGGTGAAGGGCTTCGCCGTGACCATCAGCTTCGGCATCATCACCTCGATGTTCACCGCCATCATGGTCACCCGCCTGATGGCCTCGCACTGGTACCGCCGCTTCCGGCCCAAGGTGCTGCCGATCAAGGGCTGGCTCAGGATCGCGCCGGATGGGCTCAACATCTCCTTCATGCGCGGCCGGCATGTCGGCATCGGGCTGTCGGTGTTCCTCAGCGTTGCCTCGGTGATCCTGTTCTTCCATCCCGGCCTCAACTACGGCATCGATTTCGCCGGCGGCGTGGTGATCGAGGCGCGCACGCAGGGCCCGGCGGAGTTCGACCGCCTGCGCTCCTCCCTCGACGGGCTGCATGTCGGGCCGGTTGGCGTGCAGGCATTCGGCTCGCCCAGCGACGTGCTGCTGCGCCTGGAGCGCCATCCCGGCGGCGACCAGGCCCAGCAGGAGATGGTGCGCCAGGTCCAGGCGAAGCTCAGCGAGACCTTCCCCGGGATCGAGATCCGCCGGGTCGAGGCGGTCGGCGCCTCGGTTTCCGGCGAGCTGTTCCGCGACGGCATGATCGCGCTCGGCCTGGCGGCGCTTGCCATGCTGGCCTACATCACCTTCCGCTTCGAATGGCAGTTCGGCGTTGGCGCCGTCGTCACCATGCTGCTGGACGTGACCAAGACCATAGGCCTCTACGCGCTGTCGGGGATGCAGTTCAACCTCACGGCAATCGCCGCGATCCTCACCATCATGGGCTATTCGATCAACGACAAGGTGGTGGTGTATGACCGGGTGCGCGAGAATCTGCGGCTCTACCGCAAGATGCCGCTGCGCGAGCTGATCGACCGCTCGATCAACGAGACGCTGAGCCGCACCATCAGCACCTCGATCGCGATCTTCCTCGCAACCCTGCCGCTGGCGATCTTTGCCAATGAGGGCCTGCGGGAGTTTGCCTGGGTGCTGCTGTTCGGCGTGGTGCTGGCGACCTCCTCGTCGATCTTCATCGCCGCGCCCATCCTGCTCTACCTGGGCGAGCACCGCCTGCGCCGGCCGAGCGAGGACGAGCAGGCGGGCGAGGCCGGCGAGCAGCCGGGCGGCAAGGCCCCCGCCTAGGAGCCGCGCGGCCGTGGACCTCACGCCGGCCGTCAGGGCGGGGCTGCAGCTGGTCGAGCGCTATGGCGGCGGCCGCTTCAAGGTGGGCGGCGTGGTCCATGAGGGGGCGGTGCTGGTATGCGCCGATCGCACCATCGCCCTGCCCGCGGAGGAACTGGAGGAGGCCCTGACGTGAGCGCGACCGAGATCGCCCTCGGCGCCCTGGTCGCCCTGGGCCTGGGCGCC
>CAZEQG010000036.1:0-1255 GCA_964514295.1 uncultured Alphaproteobacteria bacterium | reverse complement strand
GCTCACGGCCGAGCGCCGCGCCGCCCTCAAGGCCATCGGCGTGGTGGTCGAGCCGATGGACACCGGTGCCGCCGCGCGCACCTACAATGTGCTGGTGATGGAAGGCCGCCGGGTGGCGGCCGTGCTGGAGGTCTGAGCGGGCCGGCGGCTGCCGCCGTCCTCACGCCGCCAGCGCCCGGCTTGCCGGCCCTCCCCCGCGTCGGGGAAAGGGCCGGTGCGAGGGCGGCCGATCGCCGGGCTCAGCCCAGATTGGCGTTGGCGAAGTCCCAGTTCACGAGATGGTTCAGATAGGCGTCCACGAAGTCCGGACGGCGGTTCTGGAAGTCGAGGTAATAGGCGTGCTCCCAGACGTCGATGGTCAGGATGGCCTTCTGGCCATGCACCATCGGCAGGTCGGCGTTGCCGGTCTTGGTCACCTTCAGGGTGCCGCCATCCAGCACCAGCCAGGCCCAGCCGCTGCCGAACTGGGTGGTGGCGGCGGTCTTGAAGGCCTCGCGGAACTTGTCATAGCCGCCGAGGTCGCTGTCGATCTTGGCCGCGATCGCGCCGGTGGGCGCACCGCCGCCGCCGGGCTTCATCGAGTTCCAGAAAAAGGTGTGGTTCCACACCTGGGCGGCGTTGTTGAAGATGCCGGCCTTGGCGGCATCGCCGGCCGAGGCCTTGATGATGGCCTCCAGCGATTCGCCCGCCAGGGGCGTGTCCTTGATCAGGTTGTTCAGGTTCACGACATAGGCGTTGTGGTGCTTGGCGTGATGGAAGCTGAAGGTGTGGGCCGACATGTGCGGCTCCAGCGCGTTCGTCGCGTAGGGCAGGGGCGGAAGTTCGAAGGCCATGGCTCTCCTCGGCGATATTCGTTGCTGCTGGAAGGCGTCGTCGCGCCCGCCTGTTAGATAGTCCCGCGGCGGGCCGGAATCAAAGCACTTCCACCGCGCGCCGGCCGCTCAGGATGGCGCCCTCGATGGTGCAGGGCAGGCCGGTCGCCGTCCAGTCGCCGGCCAGGGACAGGTTGGCCAATTGCGTCCGCGGGCCGGGGCGCAGGGCCAGGGTGGCCGGGGTCTGCCGCAGTGTCGCCCGGCGTTCCTTCACGATCCGCCAGGCCGGCGGCCGGCCACCAAGGCCGAGGGCCCGGGCGGCGTCGGCCCACAGCATCGCGGCCAGCTCATCGGCCGGCAGCCCGACCAGCCGGTCGGCCGCGCTGACGGTGACGGACACCAGCGGCCCCCTTGCGAACAGCCATTCCGCGGTGCCGCCAAGC
>CAZEQG010000035.1:1294-12841 GCA_964514295.1 uncultured Alphaproteobacteria bacterium | reverse complement strand
CGGCGCGCCGGGCGGCAGCAGGATCAGGCGCGGATCGCTGAGCGCGAACAGCCGGGCGAGCGCCGGCGGAGGGGCCAGCCCCACCCGCGCCCCGCGGTCCGCCAGCAGGCGGGCATAGCGGAAGAAATGCAGGCTGTCGCCATAGCCCTGCTCGCAGGCAAGAAGGATGCGCAGCCCCGCCGGGTTGCCGCCCGGCCAGGCCGGCAGCGCGGCGATCTCCGGCCAGCCGATGCGGCAGGCCGCCCGGCCCTCGTAGAAGGCCCACCCCTCGGCCCAGTCGCCGGCCTTCAGGCGGTCGCAGGCCATCAGGAAGCGCAGCTCCCGGCGCTGCGGATCGAGACGCAGCGCCCGCCGGTAGCAGGCCCGGCTTTCGTCGAAGCGCCCCAGCAGGCTGGCAAGCGTGCCGAGATTGGAATGCGCCGGCACGAAGCCGGGGTCGAGCGCCAGGGCGGCGGCAAAGGCACGCCGGGCGGCGGCGAACCGCCCCTGGTTGCGGAGCGCCGCACCGAGATTGTTCCAGGGATGCGGCATGCCGGCTGCCGCTCCGGCCACGAGCTGCCGGCACAGGGCCTCGGCCTCGGGGTGGCGGTTGAGGTTGTCGAGCGCGGCAGCAAGGCTGATCAGCGCCGCAAGGTCATCCGGGTAGAGGCGAAGGGTGGCCTGCAGCGCTTCCGCCGCGGCCGGGAACTCGCCCATCTCCACCAGGCAGCCGCCGATCGCGGCGAGCAGGCCGGGCAGGGTGCAGTTGTACTGCGCAGCCTCCTGCAGCAGCGGCAGGGCGGTGGCGACGTCGCCCGCCGCCAGCAGCGGTGCCGCCTCCTGCATCAGCAGCCGGGCGAGCGGCGTGCTGGCGGAGTGGCCGGGCACCCGCTCGACCACCTGGCGCAGAAGCTGGATCGCCGTCCGCCTGTCGCCCAGCCGGTCATGCGCATGGGCAAGGGTGACGGCGGCATGGTTGGAGGGCGGCTGGCGGGCCGCCAGCGCCTGCAGCGCCGCGTCGGGGGCGCCGGCCGGCTCGGCGGCGTTCCCATCCTCCCCCGGGGGCCGGGAGGGCACCGGCCGCCCCAGATATGTTGACGATTGATACATGCCGATATCGATGATAATCGCTTAGATATGTGGTGATCCATAAGAATGGTGTTATACGTGTATAGAACGTCACGGCTGTACTGATGCATGCAGGCTGCCGGGCGACGCATCGGGGGGAGTGGACATGAGCGACCAGTTCGTCGGCGAGATCAGGCTGTTCCCCTATGCGAACAGGGTCCCGGAGGGCTGGCTGGCCTGCGAGGGCCAGACCCTGGCCATTGCCAACTACCAGGCGCTCTATGCGCTGCTGCGCGTGCAGTATGGCGGCGATGGCAAGACGACCTTCTGCCTGCCCGATCTGCGCGGGCGCACGCCGGTCGGCTACGGCATGGCCAGGGTGCCCGGCCGGATCGGCTATCCCGGTTTGCTGGCGCTCGGCGCGGCTGGCGGCAGCGAGACGGTGACGCTGACGGCGAGTCAGATTCCGGCCCACAGCCACGCGTTCCAGGTCGATCCCACCAATGCCGCGCAACTGCCGATCACTGGTGCCGTGGCCTCGACCAGCATCAAGCCGGCAAATGCACCCCCCACGGCCGCGCCGGCGCCGAACATCTATGCCGCTCCCGTCGCGCCTCTGGTTGCCGTCAACCCGGCATTCCTGGCGTCGATCGGCGGCGCCGCGCATGAGAACCGGCAGCCCTATCTGGCGCTGCGCTACTGCATTGCAACCATAGGCACGTGGCCGCCCCGCTCCTGACTGCGGAGGGCCGCCTCGCCCAGCCATGGCCCGGAAAGGCCGCCGATCGCGGCAGGCGCCGCAAGGAGACAGTCGATGGACCCCTATCTCGGTGAGATCCGGTTGTTTGCGGGCCGCAAGGAACCGGCCGACTGGGCCTTCTGCGATGGACGATTGCTGACCATCCAGAGCCGCCCCGAGCTTTTCGCGGTGCTCGGCGTCGTCTATGGCGGCGACGGGGTCACCAACTTCGCCTTGCCCGATCTGCGGGGGCGGCTGCCGGTCGGCTACGCCAACGCGCCGCCCGCGGGCATGCAGTTCAGCTATCCCCTGGGATCGGCTGGCGGTACCGAGGTGGTGACGCTGACCGCCGCGCAACTGCCGGCGCACACCCACGCATTCAACGCCTCCACGCTGACGGCCACCAGCGTCACCCCCGGGCCGTCGGTGGTCTATGCCGCCACCTCGGCCGGCAACGGCTATGTCGTGACCAGCACCTTCGCCCCGCAGGTCATGAGCGCAGCGGCGGTGAGCGTGGCCGGCGGCAACTCCGGTCACGAGAACCGGATGCCGTCGCTCACCCTGAACTACATCATCGCGCTCATCGGCATTTTTCCAACCCAGGGCTGACTTGCGGAAAGGATCGGCGAGATGACGGACCCCTTCATCGGCGAAATCCGCGCCTTCGGCTTCGACTACGCGCCCCTCTACTGGGCCTCGTGCAATGGACAGACCGTGCCGATACGTCAGGCCCAGGCGCTGTTCTCGGTCATCACCAACACCTATGGACCCTACGACGACACCACCTTCACCCTGCCGGACCTGGTGGGGCGCGCGGCGGTGGGTGTCAACACCAGCACCTCTAGCCGCCTCCCGACCACGCTCGGGGCCACCTTCGGTGCCGTGGGGGTGAGCCTGACCAGCGCCAACATGGCCGCGCATACCCATGCCGCGAGCGCGCCCGCCGCCGGATCCAGCCTCGCCGCGAGGCCATCGGCCGCCGCCTGGCCATCGGTGCCGCGCATCGGCAACACCGCCTATGACGCCTTCACCACCACGGCGCCGACGACCACGCTCCATCCGACCGCGATTTCCTCCTTTGGCGGCAATTCGCAGGGGGTGGCCGATGCCCACCCGAACCTGTCCCCCTACCTGCCGTTGAACTTCTGCATTGCGTTCGAAGGCGTCTATCCCTATTCCGACTGACGATGGACGGCGCATCCGCCCGCAGCAAGCTGCCGCCGGTGCCGGCGGATCTCGCCTCGCGCGACATCGGCATCCGCGAGGAAGCGCCGGGCGACCGCCCCTTCCTCAGCCGCCTCTATGCTTCCGTGCGCTGGGAGGAACTGGCGCCCACCGGCTGGAGTGCCAGCATGCGGGCGAATTTCCTGGCGCAGCAGTTCGAGCTTCAGGACCGGCACTACAAGGTCCACTACGCCGGTGCCGCCTTCGGCATCATCACCGAGCGGACGGTGCCGATCGGCCGCCTCTACCTGCATCAGGGGGAGGCGGACCTGCGCATCATGGATATCGCCCTGATGCCCACCCATCGCGGCCTCGGCATCGGCGGCGCCTTCCTGCAGGCCGTGCTGGAGATGGGGTGGTCTGCCGGTACCGCCGTGTCGATCCATGTCGAGGCGTTCAATCACCGCGCAAGGGCGCTCTATGAGCGGCTGGGCTTTGCCGAGGCCGCACAGGTCGGCCTCTATCACCGGCTGGAGTGGCGGCCGCCCGCCGGTCAGCAGCGCCTCGTCAGTTGACGACCGCCTCGTAGCTGCGCAGATCCCCGGCCTCCGACGGCGCCTTGACGGTAATGAAGATGTCCCGCGTGCCGAGGGCGGGATGGCTGAAGCGGTGCAGGCCCTGGGGCAGGGGCCGGTCGGGCGGCCCGGTGAAGCGCAGCACGAAGGGATCGGGCAGCTGGGCCGGCCGGCCGCCGCGCGGCAGCCGCGTCGCTGCGGCCAGCCGCAGCTCGCAGATGCCCGATGGCGCCGTCGACACCCGGAAGATGGTTCCCTCCGCCATCTTGAATTCATCGAAGCTCAGCATGTGGCCCTTCGTTGAACTGACGGCAGGGGGAGACGCAAACCACCCCCTGACCGTATGATACTTAAAATCGCATAGTGAACAATTTTTTGCAATCTTAAATTTAGTTTCGGTGAGCGGCCTGCGTCGCCGCGGTGCGGCGGCCGCCTGCCCCTGCATGCTTGAGGCGGCGGCGGCGGCGCTCTAGGCTCAAGGGATGACCGGCTGGCAATTCTGGATCGATCGCGGCGGCACCTTCACCGATGTCGTCGCCCGCCGCCCCGATGGGGCCATCGTCACCCACAAGCTGTTGTCGGAGAACCCCGGCGCCTATGAGGATGCCGCCGTGCAGGCGATCGCCGAGCTGATGGGCGGGCCGATCGAGCCGGCGGCGGTGGAGGCGGTGAAGATGGGCACCACGGTCGCCACCAACGCGCTGCTGGAGCGCAAGGGCGAGCGCACGGTGCTGTGCATCACCAGGGGCTTCGCCGACCAGCTTCGCATCGCCTATCAGAACCGCCCGCACCTGTTCCGCCGCCGCATCGTGCTGCCCGAGCAGCTCTATGGCCGGGTCATCGAGATCGAGGAGCGGGTGACGGCCGAGGGCGAGGTGCTGCGCCCGCTCGACCTTGCCGCCGCCGAGCCCGCCCTGCGCCAGGCGCTGGCCGATGGCTTCCGCGCCTGCGCCGTGGTGCTGCTGCATGGCTACCGCCACACGGCGCATGAGGCGGCACTGGGCGATCTGGCCCGGCGGCTCGGCTTTGCCCAGGTGTCGGTCAGCCACCAGGTGAGCCCCCTGATGAAGCTGGTCGGGCGCGGCGACACCACGGTGGTCGATGCCTATCTGTCGCCGATCCTGCGCCGCTATGTGGACCGGGTGGCGGCCAGCGTGGGCGCGGTGCCGCTGATGTTCATGCAGTCCAGCGGCGGGCTGACCGATGCCGGGCTGTTCCAGGGCAAGGATGCGATCCTGTCCGGCCCGGCGGGCGGTGTGGTGGGGGCGGCGCGCACTGCCGAGGCGGCCGGCTTCCCGGCGATGATCGGCTTCGACATGGGCGGCACCTCGACCGACGTGTCCCATTATGACGGCGCCTTCGAGCGCGCCTTCGAGACCGAGGTGGCCGGCATCCGCCTGCGCGCGCCGATGATGCGGCTGAACACGGTCGCCGCCGGCGGCGGCTCGATCCTGTTCTTCGATGGCGCGCGCTACCGTGTGGGGCCGGAATCGGCCGGTGCCGATCCCGGCCCTGCCTGCTACCGGCGCGGCGGGCCGCTGACCGTGACCGATGCCAATGTCATGGTCGGCAAGTTGCAGCCGGCCTATTTCCCCCGGCTGTTCGGGCCCGGGCGCGACCAGCCGCTGGATGGCGAGGTGGTGCGCGCGAAGTTTGCCGAGCTGGCGGCGGCGATCAAGGCGGCGACCGGCGACGACCGCTCCCCGGCCGCGGTGGCCGATGGCTTCCTGCGCATCGCCGTCGACAACATGGCCAATGCCATCAAGCAGATCTCGGTGCAGCGCGGCTACGACGTCACCCGCTACACGCTGAACTGCTTCGGCGGGGCGGGCGGGCAGCATGCCTGCATGGTGGCCGACGCGCTGGGCATGACGCGCATCCTGATCCATCCCCTGGCCGGGGTGCTGTCGGCGCTGGGCATCGGGCTGGCCGAGGTGCGGGCGCTGCGCCAGCGCGCCATCGAGGCGCGGCTGGGCGAGGGGCTGCTGCCATCCCTGGCGGCAGCGCTCGACACCCTTGCCGCCGAGGCGGTGGCGGAGGTGGCCGGGCAGGGGGTGGCGGCCGCCGGCATTGCGGTCGAGCGGCGCGCCCACCTGCGCTACGAGGGTTCCGACACCGCGCTCGCCGTGCCCTTCGGCGATGTCGCCACGATGACCGCCGCCTTCGAGGCCGCCTTCCGCCGGCAGTATGGCTTCCGCATGGAGGGCAAGTCGCTGCTGGTGGAGCTGGTCTCGGCCGAGGCGGCGGGGGCGGGCGAGGCGCTGGCGATGCCGGAGATCGCGGCCGGCGCCGATGCGCCGCCGCTGGCCTTCGTGCCCATGTTCACCGCCGGCCAGGAATGGGCGGCCCCGGTCTATGAGCGCGGCGACCTGCCGGCGGGCCAGGCGATCGACGGCCCGGCGATCATCCGCGATGCCAACGCCACCACCGTGGTGGAGCCCGGCTGGCGGGCCGAGCACCGGGCCAGCGGCGACCTGGTGCTGACGCGCGTGGTGGCGCTGCCGGCCAGGGTGGCGATCGGCACCCACGCCGATCCGGTGATGCTGGAGGTGTTCAACAACCTGTTCATGTCGATCGCCGAGCAGATGGGGGTGACCCTGCAGAACACCGCCTATTCGGTGAACATCAAGGAGCGGCTGGATTTCTCCTGCGCCATCTTCGACGCGGCCGGTCGGCTGGTGGCGAACGCGCCGCACATGCCGGTGCATCTCGGCAGCATGGGCGAGAGCGTGGAGACGGTGATCGCGCGCAATGCCGGCACCGTGCGCCCGGGCAATGTCTATGTCCTGAACGCGCCCTATGCCGGCGGCACCCACCTGCCCGACATCACCGTGGTGGCCCCGGTGCATGACGAGGCCGGGCGCGACATCCTGTTCTGGGTCGCCGCGCGCGGCCACCATGCCGATGTCGGCGGCATCACGCCGGGCTCCATGCCGCCCGATTCGACGACCGTGGAGGAGGAGGGCGTGCTCCTCGACAATGTGCTGCTGGTCGAGGAGGGGCGGTTCCGCGAGGCGGAGTTCGCCGCGATCATGACCGGCGGGCGCCACCCGGTGCGCAACCTCCACCAGAACCTCGCCGATCTCCAGGCCCAGGTCGCCGCCTGCGCCAAGGGGACAGACGAGCTGCGCCGGATGGTCGCCCGCTTCGGCCTGGCCACCGTCACCGCCTATATGGGCCATGTCCAGGACAATGCCGAGGAGCAGGTGCGCCGCGTCATCGGCGTGCTGAAGGAGGGCGCCTTCGCCTATGAGATGGACGATGGCAGCGTGATCCGGGTCAAGGTCTCGATCGACCGCGCCGCCCGCCAGGCCACGGTCGACTTCACCGGCACCAGCCCGCAGCGCCCGACCAACTTCAACGCCCCCCGCGCGGTCTGCCGGGCGGCCGTGCTCTACGTCTTCCGCACCCTGGTCGAGGACGACATCCCGATGAACGCCGGCTGCCTGAAGCCGATCGACATCATCATCCCCGAGGGGTCGATGCTGAGCCCCCGCTACCCCGCCGCCGTGGTCGCCGGCAATGTCGAGACCAGCCAGGCCATCACCGACGCCCTCTACGGTGCGCTCGGCGCCATGGCCGCCGCGCAGGGCACCATGAACAACCTGACCTTCGGCAACGACCGTCACCAGTACTACGAGACCATCTGCGGCGGCGCCGGGGCGGGGCCGGGCTTCGATGGCTGCGATGCCGTGCACACCCACATGACCAACAGCCGCCTGACCGACCCGGAAGTGCTGGAATGGCGCTTTCCCGTGCTGGTGGAGGAATTCCGCATCCGCCGCGGCAGCGGCGGGGCCGGGCGCTGGCGGGGCGGCGATGGCACCATCCGCCGCCTGAAGTTCCGCGAGTCGCTGACCGTCGCCATTCTCGCCAACCGCCGCCGCGTGCCGCCCTTCGGCCTCGCCGGCGGCCAGGACGGCGCCCCCGGCCGCACCCATGTCGAGCGCGCCGACGGCACGGTCGTGAACCTCGGCGCCACCGGCAAGGCGGAAGTGGCGCCCGGCGACTGCGTGGTGGTCGAGACGCCCGGCGGCGGAGGGTATGGGGCGGCGTGAGCGGTGGCGGCGATCCAATCGATCCTGCCGGTCTGCCGGGTGATGGCGGTTGCCAGCCAGGATCAAACTACCGCCGGGGCGAACGATCTCCATTTGTTGGACCAAGAGCGCCACGCGCCTAAGTGCGTTGACCAGAACTGATCCTCACGGCGCCACATGATCCTTACGCCGGCCCCGGCAATCGCGAACGGCTGAACGGCGCCCGCGTCGGCTGCTGGTCGCCCAGCATCGATGAAGTGAACCGCCTCGTCTAGCTCATGCGGGTCGATGAGGTCGTGACGGCGGGATGGCCTTTCCACTACGCGGTCGACCTGACGGGGCGCCGACGCAGGTCAACGGTGCGCGTTTGTCATTCACTCGACGGCGGGCGGATTGTGCTGTGAAGGGTTTTTCGGTGTTCTTTCGGCAGAGGTCAGGTCTCATTCTCAGGTCACCATAGTTCATTGGAGATCCGTCATGAAAGATTTTGAGAATCTCGAGGACGCGCTAGCCGAACGGGAGAAAATGCAGGACATGACGAAAGTGCGCATTCCAGAATTTCCTGCGCCAAGTAGTCTGGCCGTGCTGGTAAAAATACTGCGCCGATTGCGGCAATGGAAACAGGTAACTCTCGCATCTTTCGCCGGAGTGTCGCTAACTACAGTCGAGAGAATTGAGCGGGCAGAAACCGTCAGCAAAGATAGTCTTGATCGCGTTGCGCTCGCATTCGGCTTCAAGTCCGGAGATTTCAGTGAGCGTCGTGTCCTGCTGAGCCATGATGAGGCCGAACAGAAGCTGTTGGAGAGTCTCGCGCCATATGGCAACAGGGTTCCAGTTCCTGTGCGCCCTCTAAAGACGCAGCGGCAGGCGGCGAAACTCGCCCGGTCTCATTGTTACATTGTCGATGGTACGCAACTCGGAGAAGCCCATCGGGCGGACATCGACAATCTCCGGGAGTGGCTCGACCTGACGGCGTTCATTCTCGAGCGGGACCCGAGTGCTTCGGGTAGGCATTCGGACGCCAATCGTCGGCGCGGACTGTACGCCAACATTCTGAGCCTCGCACATGATATCGAACGCCGGGCTTGTGCCGTGGCGCTGTGCGGAACCTACCGTGCCACAACGAATGTCGCGTCAATGCAGGAAGCGGACGTCGCTCTGATTGGGTTTTTCCCGAAGCTCAGTGATCCCGGTGCTGTGAAGAGACAGTTTTTGTTGGCGCCGGGATCAATCGACCTGGTCGGGGAGTATCAGAAGCTGGTGTTTGGTGGATGAGGACATGATCGGGACCAACGTAACTGCTTTCTATCAACGACACTTGCGCGAAGTTAGCAACTATCTGACTACACTAGATTGACGCTTGACTGTCAGTAACCACTCCGGCGGAGTCAGTTGGGGCAGATCCCGGTTTCGTTCCCTCCTTTCGGCTTTGACCGTGGGACGGCCCGGCCGGGTTATGTTTCCGCGGGGAACGGCGGTGCTGAAGTTGTCGCAGCCGCTCGCCACCGGCGCCCCCGCCGCCACGGCGACGATAATGCGGGCGGCATGTGGCAAGCCTTCTGCGAGATGTCCCTGCAAGTCGAGTATGCGGTGTTCGATCTGCAAGGATCATGAAGGACACGTTGATTCCGCGCCGCCCCTTCCGGACTGTGCAGGATGCGCCCGGCCGGCAGGCGGCGGTGGCCCTGCCCTAGCCTCTGATCCGCGCCTGTCCGCGAACCCCTCGCATCGCCGGCGGTTTCGCGTTAACTAGCCGGGTCTGTCAGGGAGAACGCCATGGTCGCCATTGCCCAGGTCGCGCGGGTTGCGCCGACCGTGATCCAGTCCGTCATCGCCGATCTGAAGGCGCGGTTCGGGGAGCGCTGCAGCACGGCGATGGCGCTGCGCGAGCGGCACGGCAAGGACGAGAGCTATCACCCGGTGATGCCGCCCGATGCGGTGGTGTTCTGCGAGACCACGCAGGAAGTGGCCGAGGTGGTGCGGCGCTGTGCGGCCGACCGGGTGCCGATCATCCCCTTTGGCACCGGCACCTCGCTTGAGGGCGGCATCGGCGCGCTGCATGGCGGCATCTCGGTCGACCTGTCGGCGATGAACCGGGTGCTGCGGGTCAGCCCCGAGGACCTTGACTGCACGGTAGAGGCCGGCGTCACCCGCAAGCAGCTCAACCGCCACCTGCACGACACCGGCCTGTTCTTTCCCATCGACCCCGGCGCCGACGCCTCGCTGGGCGGCATGGCGGCCACCCGGGCCAGCGGCACCAACGCCGTGCGCTATGGCACCATGCGCGAGAACGTGCTGGGGCTGACGGTGGTGACGGCCGACGGGCGGATCATCCGCACCAGCCGGCGGTCGCGCAAATCGGCCGCGGGCTATGACCTGACGCGGCTGTTCGTGGGCTCTGAAGGCACGCTCGGCGTGATCACGGAAGTCACCTTGCGCCTGCATGGCATCCCCGAGGCGATCTCGGCCGCGGTCTGCGACTTCCCCTCGATCGAGGATGCGGTCAACACGGTGATCGCCACCATCCAGTCGGGCGTGCCGGTGGCCCGCATCGAACTGCTGGACGAGGTGCAGATGGACGCGGTGATCCGCTATTCCAAGCTGAACCGCTACAAGCCGGCGCCGACCCTGTTCTTCGAGTTCCACGGCACCGCCCGCGGCGTCGAGGAGCAGGCCGGCCAGGTGAAGGCGATCGCCGCCGAGTTCGGCGCCGGCGATTTCCAGTGGACCACCCGGCAGGAGGAGCGCACGGCCCTGTGGCAGGCGCGCCACGATGCCTATTACGCGGCGCTCGCCCTGCGCCCGGGCTCCCAGGGCTGGCCGACGGATGTCTGCGTGCCGATCAGCCGGCTCGCCGAATGCATCGCCGAGACCAAGAAGGACATCGCCGCCTCGGGCATGCTGGCGCCCCTGGTGGGCCATGTCGGCGACGGCAATTTCCACCTCGTCTATGTCATCGACCCCAATGACCCGGAGGAGCTGCGCCGGGCCGGCGAGCTGAACGACCGCATGGTCAACCGGGCCCTGGCGATGGAGGGCACCTGCACCGGCGAGCATGGCGTGGGCTATGGCAAGATGGAGTTCCTGCAGGCCGAGCATGGCGAGGCCGTCAGCCTGATGCGCCAGATCAAGCGCGCGCTCGACCCCGACAACATCATGAACCCGGGCAAGATCCTGCGCGTCTGACCGGCGGCGCCGCGGCGGCCGCCACGGCGCTTGCGCCCGGCCGCCGGCTCTGGCGATATCGACCGCAACTTCGCCATTTTCACGCACTAGCCGGGAGCGATGATGCGAAAGCTGCTGTTCTCGCTCCTCGCCCTGTTCTCGGTGCTGCTGGCGGTGGCCTTCCTTGGCCCCGGCATCATCGACTGGAACCAGGTGAAGCCGACCATCGCCGATGCGGTGAAGCGGGCAAGCGGGCGCGATCTCAGGATCGACGGGCCGGTGGAGCTGCATCTGCTGCCCTTCCCGGCCTTGAGCGCCAGCGGCCTGCGCATCGCCAACCCGCCGGGCGCGCAGGGCGCCGATCTGCTGAAGGTGAAGGACCTGCGGGTCCATGTGGCGCTGCTGCCGCTGCTGACCGGCAAGGTGCAGGTGACGGCGCTGACCCTGATTGAGCCGGTGGTCGAGCTGGAGGTGATGCGCGACGGCCGGCGGAGCTGGGATTTCGCCGTCCCCGCCGGGTCCGGCGGCGGCCTGGCGCCTGCCTTCCAGTTCGACCGGGTGGCGGTGCAGAACGCCACCATCGTGTGGCGCAGCGGCGCCTCGGTGCAGCGCCTGGAGCGGATCGACGCGCGGATCAGCGCCGGCTCGCTGGCCGGCCCCTTCCAGGTGGAGGGCAGCGGCGTGCTGGCCGGCCGGGCGCTGCAGATCGACGCCCAGCTCGGCCGGATGGAGCCCGGCCGCAGCGCCCCGGCCAGCCTGAAGCTGGCGACCGCCGAGCAGGTGGAACTGGCGCTCCTCGGCTCGCTCGGTCCGGGCCTTG
>CAZEQG010000035.1:0-1273 GCA_964514295.1 uncultured Alphaproteobacteria bacterium | reverse complement strand
TTCAGCGGCCGCCTGGAAGGGCGGATCGCCGATGCCGGGCGGTTCCTGGCCCTGCCGGCGGCGGCCGGCCAGCCGGTGCAGCTCCGCGCCACGCTCGATGCCAATGCCGAGGTGCTGTCGCTCGACGGCATCACCCTGCGCTACGGCCAGGCCGGCGCCACGGGAAGCCTGCGCGCCGCCTATGCCGGCACGCCCACCATCACCGCCACCGCCCGGCTCGACCGGCTGAACGCCGATGGCCTGCTGGCGGCCCTTCCGGCCGGTGGCGCCGCTGCCGGGGGCTTTGCGCTGCCCCAGGGCATCGTGGCCGGCATCGACCTCGGCATCGACGCGGTGGACGCCCAAGGCGGGCTGTTGCGCCAGCTCCGCATCAACGCCTCGCTGGCCGATGGCGAGGTGATGCTGAACCAGGCGACGGCGCAGCTTCCCGGCGGGGCGGAACTCGCCATCTTCGGGGCGCTGACGGCGGCCGGCGGCAACCCCCGCTTCGACGGCGCGGCCGAACTGGTGGCCGACAATCTGCGCCCGCTGCTTGCCTGGCTGAAGCTCGATGCCGGCGCGCTGCCGCCGGACCGGCTACGGTCGCTGTCGCTGCAGACGCGCCTTGGCTATCAGGACGGCCAGATCCGTCTGGCCGAGGCCAAGGGCAGGCTCGATGCCACACAGCTTGCCGGCGCCCTCACCATGGTGCCGGCGCGCCGGCCGACCTTCGGCCTCAGCCTGGGCATCGACCGGCTGAACCTCGATGCCTATCTGCCGGCCGCCGGCGGCGGCGCGGGCGGTCCGCCGGACCTGTCGCTGCTCGATGCCTTCGATGCCAATCTTCAGATCCAGGTCGGCCAGCTTTCGGTCGGCGACCTGATCCTGCGCGAGGTCCGGGCCAACGGGCTGGTGCAGGGCGGGGCGCTGGCGCTGCGCGAGCTGTCGGTCGCCGATCTCGCTGGGGCGGCGGGGCGGTTGTCCGGGACCCTGGACAAGGCCGGCGCGCTCAATCTGGCGGTTGAGGCCAGTGCCAAGGATGTCGGCCGGCTGGCCCGCACCCTGCGCGTCGACCTGCCGGTCGCCGCCGATCAGGTTTCACCGGCGGCGCTGAAGGCGACGGCGCGCGGCAACCTTGCCGCCCTGGCCCTGGCGGGAGAAGTCAGCCTGGCCCAGGCGCGCGCCGCGGGCAGCGTGGATCTGGCGCTGATGGCGCCGGCCGGCATCCCGCCCATGGCGCTGGAAGTGACGCACCCCGACGGCGCCCGGCTGATGGCCCTGGCGGGGCTTGCCG
>CAZEQG010000034.1:0-12894 GCA_964514295.1 uncultured Alphaproteobacteria bacterium | reverse complement strand
GGGCCTGGGCGCGCTCCAGCGAGGGGCCGGCGACGCTGACCCTGGCGCCGCGCCGTGCCATCGCCCAGGCCACCGCCTCGCCGATCGCGCCATAGCCGCCGGGGATGAAGGCGTGCAGCCCGTCGATCGCGAACAGGCGGTCGATCCGCGCCACGTCGATCGGCGGGGTCAGCCGCTGCGGCGCCAGGGCCGCGGTCATGGCGCCACCTCCACCCCGGCGCTGCGGTAGACACTCTCCATCAGGCGCAGGGTTTCGAGATTGTCCAGCCGGTCTGTCTCGAAGGCCTCGCCGCTGGCCAGCCCGCGCACGAAGCTGGCGATGGCATGGTCGAAGCATTCCTGGTAGCGCCCGATCAGGTCCACCCGCTCGGCCTCCTGCTCGCGCCCGACCAGGAACACCCGGTCATAGTCCATCACCACCGAGCCCGTGCTGCCGATGATCTCCAGCCGGTCGCCGTGCAGCGGGGGATAGCCGGGGGCGCAGATGCAGCCGTCGGCCACCGCGATCAGGCCGCCCGGCCCCTCCATCAGGATCGAGGCGGTATCCTCCCCCGGCAGCCCCTCGGCCAGGCGGTTCAGCCGTGCCGCCACCACCTTCAGCGGCCCGACCAGCAGCCGCAGCACGTCGAGGTGGTGGATCATCGTCTCGAACACCAGGTTGCGCCGGAAGCCGGTCAGATAGGGCTGGCGCTCGATCAGGAACGGCACCGTGCCCTCGCGCGGGCACAGGCCCGAGCCGCGCACGGCGATGCCGGCATGGCGCGGCACGCCGATGCGGCCCTCCGCGAGCCAGCGGCGGACGGTCATGTAGTGCGGGCGGAAGCGGTAGTTCTCGTGCACCATGAAGCGGACCCGCGCGCCGACATCCCTGACCAGGGCCTCGGCCTCGGCGACCGTCGCGGTCATCGGTTTCTGCAGCATCACATGCACGCCGGCATCGGCGGCCTGGCGCGCCAGGGCGGCATGGGCGCCGACGGAGGTCGCGATGTCGGCCAGCTCGAAGCCGCCATCGCGGAACAGGGCGGCCGGGTCGTCATAGACCCGCCCGATGCCGAACTCGGCGGCCCGCGCCGCCGCCCTGGCGCGGTCCGTGTCGCACACCGCCACCACCGGCACGCCGGCATTCCGCCAGGCCCTGAGGTGGTAGAGGCTGATCATGCCGGCCCCGATCAGGGCGGCGCGCAGGCCGGGCGTGCTCATGGTCGAACCCTCATTCATCGCTGCTGCGGGGGCCCGGCGGATGCGACAGGGCGCCCAGATAGTCCCGCGCCGGCGCATGCGCCATGACATCGGCATAGCTGTCCAGCAGCGTCACGCTGCCCTTGTGCACGAACACGAAGCGCTCGCAGATCTCGGCCAGTATCTCCAGGTGGAAGCGTTCGTTCGGATGTACGCACAGGAACACCAGCCGCCCCTCGGCGCGCAGCCGCCTGAAGAAGTCGAGCATGAAGCCGATATAGCCGTCCTGGGTGTTGAACTGCGGCTCGTCGAACAGATGCACCAGCGGGTAGTCCGCACCGGCCGGGGCCAGCAGGAGATTGGGCGTCCAGGAGCGGAAGTGGCGCACCTGGTAGGACTGGTGATAGTGGATGGCAAGCCGGTCGCGCTGGTCGGTCCTGACCTTGTGCACATCGCGCCCGGCCACCAGCACGCGGCCCGCGCTCGGCGCGTTCGACCCGGTGATCAGCTCGAACAGCGTGGTCTTGCCGGAGCCGTTGGGGCCCATCATCCCGACGATGGCGGGGGCATCGATGGCGAAGTCGGCGGCCAGGCGGAAGGTCGGCTGCCGGCGCAGGATGTCGCGGAAATACACCTTCTCCAGCCCCTCGACGCGCAGCATCGCTTCCATCGCTAGAGCCCCAGCAGCCGGGTGCGCTGCCGGTCGTCGGCGCGCAGGGCCGCGGCGGCGCCCTCATGGACGACGCGCCCGCGGCTGAGGACATAGACCCGGTCCGCGACATCGAGCACGGCGCGGGCATTCTGCTCCACGATCAGGGCCGCGATCCCCTCGGCCTTCAGCCGTCCGACCATGGCCATCACGTCCTGCACGATCTTCGGCGCCAGGCCCTGGCTCGGCTCGTCCAGCAGCACCAGCCCCGGCGAGCCCAGCAGGGCGCGCGAGATCGCCACCATCTGCATCTCGCCGCCGGAAAGGTTCTCGCAGTCGCGCGCCATCAGGTGGGGCAGGGGCGAGAAGATGTCGCACACCTCGCCCACCGACCACTGGCGGAAGCGCGTGCGCTTGATGCCAAGCGCAAGGTTGCGGGCGACCGACAGGCTGGGGAACACGCGCCGGTCATCGGGGACCCAGCCGATGCCCATGCGGGCGATCTGGTGGGTCGGCCGCCGGGTGATGTCGGTGCCATCGAAGCGGATGCGGCCCGCCCGGGCCGGCGTCAGCCCCAGGACCGAGCGCAGCAGCGTGGTCTTGCCGGCCCCGTTGGCGCCGAGCAGCGCCACCACCTCGCCGGCGGCGACCCGCAGCGACGGGCCGAAGAGGACCTGCGTCTCGCCGTAGAAGGTCGACACGGCCTCAACCTCCAGCATCACGCCAGCTCCCCCAGGGCCGAGCGCTGCACCCACCTGTTGCGGCGCAGATCGGCCGGGCTGCCCTCGGCGATCACCTGGCCCCAATGGATCACCGAGATGCGGTCGGCGAGGTCGAACAGGAACTTCATGTCATGCTCGATGATCACCATGGTGTAGCGCTGGCGCAGGCTGGTGATGAGCTGCGCCAGCGCCGCCGTGGCCTGGGCGCCGAGGCCCGAAGTCGGCTCGTCCAGGAACAGGATGCGCGGCCGGGCGGCCAGCGCCACGCCGATCTCGAGCGCCCGCCGCTCGCCATAGGACAGCGCCTGCGCCGGAACCCAGGCCTTGCCGGCCAGGCCGACCTGCTCGAGCACCCCGGCCGCGGCATCGAGCAGCCCGCGATCGCGCAGCGGCGTGCCGAACCAGCGCCACTGCCGGCGCCGGTATTCCGGCAGGGCGAGCATGACGTTCTCGATCACGGCGGCCTGATCGAACAGGTTCATGAGCTGGAAGGACCGGGCGATGCCGATCTGCGCGATCTTCTGCGGCGGCAGGCCGGCGATCGGCCGGCCGGCAAAGGTGATGTCGCCGCGGTCGGGGCGATGGCGGCCGGTCAGCACGTTGAAGCAGGTGGTCTTGCCGGCACCGTTGGGGCCCATGATGCCGCTGATCCGGCCTTCCTCGAAGGCGAGGGTGATATCCTCCAGCACTACGCGGGCGCCGAAGCGCTTGTGGATGCGGCGGGCCTCGAACAGGGCCATCAGCGGCGCTCCGCGACCGCCGAGGGGGTCGCCACCGGGGCCGCCACCGAGGGGGCCGCCACCGGGGCCGCCCAGCGCGCCGCCAGGCGCTGGCCGATGCCGGCCACGCCTTCCGGCTGGAACATCACCAGCACCACGAACAGCAGCCCGTACCAGAGCAGCCAGGCCTCCGTCAGGCCGCCCAGCACGTCGCGCGCGACGAAATAGACGACGACGCCGAGGACCGGCCCCCAGAAGCTGACCAGCCCGCCGCCGACCAGCACCATCATGACGATCAGCCCTGACTGGTGGACGCTCATGACATCGGGGTAGGCGCTCTCCTGGGCCATGGCGAACAGGCCGCCGGCCAGCCCGGCGACGGCGGCCGACAGAACGAAGGCGGCCCATTTGAAGCGCCACACGTCGTAGCCGGCAAAGGCGGCGCGCATCTCGTTCTGGCGGATCGCCTGCAGGACCCGCCCGAAGGGCGAGTTAACCAGCCGCCAGGCCAGCAGCACGGTTGCCGCCAGCAGGGTTGCGCACAGCGCGTAGAAGGCCGCGTTGTCCTTCATCCCGATGCGGATCACGCCGAGGTCGAGCGGCGGGCGGGGGATGTTCAGCAGCCCGTCCTCGCCCCCGGTCAGCCCGTGCGCCTTCATCGCGATGAACCAGAACACCTGTCCGAAGGCGATGGTGAGAAGCGCGTAGTAGATGCCACGGCGGTGGGAGACGGCGGCCCCCACCACCGCACCCGCCGCCGCCGCGGCCAGGATGGCGCCGAGAAGCCCGCCGGCGAGGCTGACGGCGACGAATTTCTGGAACAGGCCGAAGGCATAGGCGCCGATCCCGAAATAGGCGCCATGGCCGAAGGAATGCAGCCCGCTGTAGCCGAACAGCAGGTTGAAGCCCAGGGCATAGATCATCCAGATCACGATCTCGATCCCGAGATACTGGTAGAGGCCGACCGGCGCCAGCCACAGGGGCATGGTGAGGAGGGCGGCTGCCAGCACCAGCATGCCGGGGGTGACCCAGGCGCCGGCCCGCGGCGAAATGTCGGAGAGGCTGCGCATCATGCCTCCAGCGCGCTTCGGCGCCCAAGCAGCCCGCGCACCCTGACCCCGACCACGGCGATGAACAGCAGGTACATCGACATCAGCGACCAGGCCGAGGCATAGGCCCCGACCACGCCGACCGCGAGGCCGACCAGCAGGGCGGCGATCACCGCCCCCCAGAAGCTGCCGATGCCGCCGAGCACGATGATCAGGAAGGCCGGGATCACCACATCGATGCCGACATGCGGCCGCAGGCCCCAGATCGGCACCATCACGATGCCGGCCAGCCCGGCCAGCCCCGCGCCGAGCCCGAAGACCAGCAGCCGCAGCCGCGACAGGTCGTAGCCGAGGGCGCGCACCATCTCGCTGTCATGCGCGCCGGCCTTGATGATCGCGCCATAGGGCGTGCGCTCCAGGAACAGCCAGACCAGCATGATCATGACGATCGAGAAGCCGGCGGCGAACATCTTGTACTTGGAGAAGATGAGGCCGCCCAGAAGCACGGCGCCGTTGATCGCCTGCGGCACGTCCAGGTTCTTCTCGCCGGTGCCCCAGGCGAGCCGGATCAGCTCTTCCAGCACCAGCGCCGCACCGAAGGTGAGCAGCAGCCCATAGAGCGGCGGCTTGCCATAGGTCGGGCGCAGGCACAGCTCCAGCAGCATGCCGATGCCGCCGGCCAGCACCGGCCCCAGCGTCAGCGCCAGCACGTAGCGCAGCTCAAGCGGCAGGGCGGTCCAGGCGGCATAGGCGGCAGTGCCGGCGAGCCAGGGCGGGGCGAGCAGCGTCAGCGCCAGATAGGCGCCGAGCGCGAACAGGGCGCCATGGGCCAGATTGATCACCTCCATCACGCCGACGATCAGCGTGAAGCCGAGGGCGATCAGCGCGAACAGAAGCCCGATCGTCAGGCCGTTGATCATGTGGGGAAGGAGATCGATCATGGTCCAGGCTGCCTTGCGGCGGAGCCGCCATGCGGGGGACGGGCTGCCGCGCCGCTCCGCATGGCGGTGTCTGCGAGCCGTCGGGCGGTCAGGCGTCGAAGGAGGGGGTCGCCGCGTAGCTCTCCAGCTTGCAGGCTTTCGCCGCATCGGTATCGAGAACGTCCTGCGGCGCCGTGTTGCTGAGCACGCGGAACATGTCGTCGCTGTCCTTGGTGCCGACATTCGCGGTCGCCAGGTAGATCGTCTGCTGCACCTGGTGGGTGGTGGGGTCGATCCAGGCGTCATGGTGCTGCATGCGCTCGCGGGCCGGCATCTTGTGGCCTTCGAGGGCCTTGATCAGCGTGATGTTGTTGGTCGAGCCGGTCCGCTCGATCGCCGCCAGCAGTTCCCTGGTGGCCATGTAGCCGTTGTAGAAGACATTTCCCGGTACGCGCATCTGCGTGTCCGGATACATCTGCTGATAGCGCTTCACGAAATCGGCCACGCCGGGCAGGTCGAGCTTGTAGTACCAGGTGGTGCCGAACACGCCGAACAGGTTGTCGAGCGGCAGGCCGTAGACGTCCGGCCAGTCCTGCTGATTGTTGATCCAGGCGGGTGAATCGCCCATGCCGAGCTGGGCGATCTGCTGGCGCATCGCCTTCTGGTCGTCGCCGCCGATCGCCGCCGCCACCACGCCCGGCTTGATCTGCTGGATCTTCAGAAGGAAGGAGGAGAAGTCGCGGGTGCCCTGCGGCACCAGGATCTCCTCCGCAACCTCGCCGCCATACTCCTTCAGCAGCGCCCGGGTGGCGGCCGAAGTGTTGTGGCCCCAGACATAGTCGTTGGTCAGCAGCACCCATTTCTTGCCGAAGCGGGTGATCGCGTTCTTCACCGCGGCCTTGGCGAAATTGGTGCCGTTGCCGTCCCAGACGAATTTCACGCGGTGGCAGTTCTGCCCGGCCTCGGTCGGCGAGCTGGAATTGGTGTTCATGTAGATGACGCCATACTTCTGCGCCACCTGGCTGATCGCATTGGCCACCCCGGAATGCACGGCCCCGATCAGGAAGCCGCACTGCTCGCGCGTGATCATGCGTTCGGCCACCCGGCTGCCGGTTGCCGGAACGGTCTCGGTGTCGATGTGGACGGTCTCGATCCTGCGGCCGAGCACGCCGCCCTTCCGGTTGAACTCCTCCACCGCCATCAGCATGCCGCGGCGGTCGCTGGCCCCGGAATTGGCATACTGGCCACTGGCGTCAGAGGTGAGGCCGATGCGGATCGGCTTGCCGGCGGCATAGGCCCGGTTGTGCTTCCACGGGCCGTAGAAGCTGGCGATGCCGGCGGTGGCAGCGGCGCCCAGAATCGTCCGACGAGACAGCGTGGCTTTCGGCATGGCGTCCTCCCTGTGGCGACCGGCTGCCTGTGCCGGCCGCGCCTGCTTCCGCCGCGCCCGATCGGCGGCGGTGTTCTGAATTTTCAATAGTTGAACGAATTTTTCATTGATCGTCAAGGCATGCCGTCACGCCGCCCGAATCAGGCCGAATTCCAGCCTTTCTGCGCCAAGGGGAGACGAAACGGCCTTGTGACAGAATGAATTTTCTGTCAATCCGGCGGCATGACACCGAACAGCCGCGCGCCATCGCCCGTGACCGAGACCTTCGACGATGTCCGCCAGCGCATCCGGGACCGCTTCGACACCCTGTCCCCGCACCTGCAGCGCATCGCCCGGCTGGCCTTGAGCCACCCCAACCAGCTCGCGCTCAGCACCATCGCGCAGATCGCCGCGGTGCTGGACGTGCAGCCCTCGACGCTGATCCGCTTCGCCAAGGAATTCGGCTATGACGGCTTCAGCGGCCTGCAGCAGGTCTTCAAGCTGCGCCTGATCGAAGGTGCCCCGGTCTATCGCGAGCAGGTCTACGAGCGGCGGGCGGCCGCCGAGCTGCGCGAGGACATGCTGACCCAGCTCAACGAATGCGTCGACGACCTGGTGGCCTCCCTCGAGGCGCTGCGGCACAGCGTCGATGGCGAGGCGCTGTCTCGCGCGGTCGACATGTGTCACGCCGCCGACCACATCTATGTGGCCGGGCTGCGGCGCTCGCGCCCGGTCGCCACATATCTGGCCTATGGCATGAACCGGCTGGAGCGGCGGTGCAGCCTGCTAGACTTCGGCGGCGGCATGGCCGAGCAGCAGGTCGCCAACATGAGCCAGGCAAGCCTGCTGATCGCGATCGCCTTTGCCCCCTATTCCCAGCCGGTGGTCGATGTGGTGCGCGACGCCAGGGTGCGGGCGCTGCCGATGATCGCGATCACCGATGCCCCGGCGAGCCCGCTGTCGGTCAACGCCACCATCGCCTTCCATGTCGATACCAAGGTCGTCGGCCAGTTCCGACCGATATCCGGGGCGATCGGCCTGGTGCAGACCCTGATCGCCGGACTTAGCTCAAGGCTGTGAGTGCCGGCAGCCCCGCCGCGCCGGCGGGCAGTGCCCCTGATTTTCCTGGTGGGCGCACAAGGACTCGAACCTTGGACCCGCTGATTAAGAGTCAGCTGCTCTACCAACTGAGCTATGCGCCCGCGCCAGGAAGGCCGGCGGTATAGCAAAGCCCCGGGGGGCTGTCGATAGGCGATGTGCGTGCGGTCGTCGGTGCCCGGTCAGGGGTCGGGATCGGCGCCGCGCCGGCCGATGCGCACCTCCCGATGCACCGACACGCCGAGGATGAGACCGATCGCCACCAGCACCGTCAGCATCGCCGTGCCGCCATAGGAGACCAGCGGCAGCGGAATGCCCACGACCGGAATCAGCCCGGTGACCATGGCGATGTTGATGAAGGCATAGAGGAACAGGTTGACGGTCATGCCCAGCGCCACCAGGCGGGAGAACTGGCTGCGCGCGCGCAGCGCGATGTAGAAGCCGAACCCCAGCAGGATGATGTAGAGGGCGATCAGGCAAAGCCCGCCGACCAGCCCGAATTCCTCGGCCAGCATGGTGAAAATGAAGTCGGTCTGCTTTTCCGGCAGGAAGTTCAGATGGGCCTGGCTGCCCTGGAGGTAGCCCTTGCCGAACAGCCCACCCGAGCCCAGCGCGATCTTCGACTGGGTGATGTGGTAGCCCGCACCCAAGGGGTCGGCCTCGGGGTTCAGGAAGATCAGCACCCGGTTCTTCTGGTAGTCGCGCAGCATGCTCCAGAACACCGGCAAGGCCGCGGCCACCACGACGAAGCCCAGCAGGAACTTCCAGATCCGCACGCCGGCAAGGAACATCACCGCCGCGCCCGCCATCATCAGCATCGAGGCGGTGCCGAGATCGGGCTGCTTCAGCACCAGCACGCCGGGCAGCAGGATCATCAGCACCGGCGGCACCACCCAGATCACGCGCCCGATGTCCTCATGGGTCAGCCCGTTGAAGTAGCGGGCCAGCGCCAGCACCAGCATCACCTTCATCAGTTCGGAGGGCTGCAGCTGGAAGATGCCGAGGTCGAGCCAGCGCTGCGCGCCCATGCCGATATCGCCCATGATCTCGACCACCACCAGCAGCAGGAACGCCACGCCATAGCCGGCATAGGCCCAGCGCAGCCAGATCCGCGGGTCGACCATGGCCACGCAGATCAGCACGCCGAGCCCGACGGCAAAGCGTGTCATCTGGCGGATGGCCCAGGGCTGGTAGGAACCGCCGGCGGCCGAGTAGAGCATGGCAAAGCCGACGGTGGCGATGATGCAGACCATCAGCACCATGAGCCAGTTCACCGCCAGCAGCTTCTGCAGGAGGCTCAGTTCGGGCTGGCTGAAGCTGTCGGTATCGCGCAGCGCCATCGCTCCGCTCAGCCCGACCGCGGCGGGTTCAGCCCCGCGCTCTGGCGCTCCCCGGCGGGGTGGCGGCGCTGCACCTCCACCATCACGTCGCGGGCGATCGGGGCCGCCACCGCCGAGCCGCCGCCGCCATGCTCAACCACCACCGCGCAGGCAAAGCGCGGCCGGTCGACCGGCGCGAAGGCGACGAACAGCGCATGGTCGCGCTCCCTCCAGGGCAGGTCCTCGTTCTTGCGCACGCCGCGCTCGCGCTCGGCCAGTGTGATCCGGCGGACCTGCGCGGTGCCGGTCTTGCCGCCCATCGCCCAGTGCCTTTCCTTGATGCGGGCGCGGAAGGCGGTGCCGATCTCCTGGTTGGTGACGGCATCGAGGGAGGAGATGATGAACTGAAGGTGGCGCGACGGGATGTCGAGCGGCGGGAAGGGCGGTGGCGTCTCGCCCGCGGCCAGGGTCAGCCGCGGCACAACCTGGCGGCCGCTGACAGCGCGCGCCGTCATCACCGCCAGTTGCAGCGGCGTCGCCAGCACGAAGCCCTGGCCGATGCCGACATTGAGGTCCTCGCCGCCGGTCCAGGGCACGCCGAGCGTCGCCCGCTTCCAGGCCCGGGTGGGGATCAGCCCGGCCTTCTCGCCCGGCAGGTCGATGCCGACGCGGCTACCGAGGCCAAGCTTGTGGGCCATCGCGGCGATGCGGTCGACGCCGAGGCGCTTGGCCATCTCGTAGAAATACACGTCGCAGGACTGGGCCATGCCGACATGCATGTTGACCGAGCCGTGGCCGTGCTTCTTCCAGCAATGGAAGCGCGCGTCGCCCAGCTCCATGTGGCCGGGGCAGTGCACGGTCTGGGCCGGGCTGATGCCCATCTCCAGGGCGGCCAGTGCCACGGCGATCTTGAAGGTGGAGCCGGGCGCGTACTGGCCGCTGATCGCCTTGTTGGTCAGCGGCCCGCGCTCGTTCTGCACCAGCTCTTCCCATTCCTTGGGCGTCAGCCCGCGCGAGAAGGCGTTGGGGTCGTAGCCGGGGTTGGAGACCAGCGCCAGCACCTCGCCGGTCTCGATGTCGAGCACCACCACGGAGGCGCTCTGATCGCCCAGCAGATCGGTCACATGGGCCTGCAGCTCGACGTCCAGGGTAAGGCGCACCTGCGCGCCGCGCTGGCCGTCATCGCGCTCCAGCTCGCGGATCACCCGGCCGAGCGCATTCACCTCCACCTTCAGCGTACCGGCCTTGCCGCGCAGCTTCAGGTCCTGCACCTTCTCGATGCCGTTCTTGCCGATGCGGAAATCGGGAAGCTCCAGCAGCGGATCGCCGGTCAGCTCCGATTCCGAGGGCGGGGCGACATAGCCCAGCAGATGGCTGACCTTCTCGGCATAGGGGTAGTGGCGGGTGCGGCCCACCTCGATCGCAACGCCGGGCAGGTCGGCGGCGCTCACCTCGATCCGGCTCACCTCCTCCCAGGACAGGTTCTCGCGCACCATCACCGGCACGAAGGCCCGCCGGCGCCCCACCTCGCGCAGCACCCGGCGCAGGTCGCGCTCGGGCAGCTCGATCAGCCGGCCCAGGCGCTCCAGCGTGCCGGGCACGTCGCGGGCCTGCTCGCGCACGATGACGACGCGGTAGTTCTGCCGGTTCGCCGCCACCACGATGCCGTTGCGGTCCACCACCTGGCCGCGCGGTGGCGGCAGCAGGCGCACGTTGATCCGGTTGTCCTCGGCCAGGGTGTGATAGCGCTCGCTCTCCAGCACCTGAAGATAGTAGAGCCGGCTGCCCAGCGCCCCGAACAGCGCCGCCATGCCGCAGCCGAGCACGGCCGCCCGGCGGGTGAAGACCTTGGCCCGTTCCTGGTCGCGGTCCTTCGCCATTCCGCCTCAGTTGCGCAGCAGGTGACGGTGGGCGCCGATCATCAGCCCGGCGATTCCGGGGAACAGCGCCAGCGTCAGCAGCGCCTGCATCGGCGCGGCCAGGGTGAGCATCGGCGCACCTTTCAGCAGGCTGCACAGGATGGTGCTGGCGATCAGGGCGCCGAAGCAGACGATGGCAAAGCCGATCCAGGCGATGAAGAAGGGCTTGCCGACGAAGGCGCGGCGCTGGCTGACGGCAAGCCCATGGGTCAGCACGAAGATGAGCGCGCCGACGCCGAGCGGGGTTCCGGTCAGCGTGTCCTGGATGGCGCCGAGTGCGAAGACGGCGATGCTCGGCATCAGGTCGGGACGGTAGATCGACCAGTAGAACACCGCGGCAAGGGCCAGCGACGGCGCGATCTCCTGATAGCCCGGCAGGCCGGTCGGCACCGCCCCCACCAGCACCAGGAGCAGGCTGGCCGCAAAGGGCAGCAGGTCGCGTGCCAGCCCGTCCAGCCGGCGCAGCAGGGTGGGCTTGGCGGCTTCCCGCAGCATCGCCTCAGCGCCGTCCCGCGGGGCCCTGGGGCGGCGGCGGCAGCACCACCCCGTCGACGCGGTAGTCGACCAGGCGCAGATATTCCAGATGCGACCAGTCGACCAGGAAGCGGATCCGCACCCCCCCTTCCTCGACCGAGACCACATCGGCAACCGGCAGCCCCGCCGGCAGCCCGCCGCCATGGCCGGATGTCACGACGCGGTCGCCGACCTCGACCTGGGCGGCGGGATCGAGATAGATCAGGCGGCCGATGTCGCTGTTCTCGCCGGCGGCGACGGCGCGGTCGCGGGTGCGTTCCACCACCACGGGGATGCGCGAGTTGAGGTCGGTGACAAGCAGGATGCGGGCGTGCTGCTCGCCGGCCTCGGCAACCCGGCCGGCCAGGCCCGCCCCGGTCATCGCCGCCTGGCCCTTGGCCACACCGTCGCTGACGCCGGCCAGCACCAGCACGCTGCGCACGAAGGGGCCGCCGGCCCCCGCCACCACCCGGGCCGTGACAAAGCGCGCGCGGGGCTCGGGCACATAGGCGGCAAGCGCGCGCAGCGCCTGGTTTTCCGCCTGCAGCCGGCGGGCCGCCTGCTGCCATTGCAGCAGCCGCTCATTGTCCTCCCGCAGGCGGGCGTTCTCGCCGCGCAGGTCGCGCAGCTCGCGCACTGTGCGGATGGCATCGCCCACGCTGGCGGCGGGTCGCGACAGCACCGCCAGCAGTGGTGTCATGGCATCGGCAAGAGCGGTGCGCGCGCGTTCAATAACGATGACATCGGCCTTGCCAATCACCATCAGCCCGAACGCACCAAGAACGAGGACGGTGAAGGCGAAGCGCTGCCACAGGCTTCTGAATGGCTCAGCGATACGGGAGACCGACCCGGATCGACGTTTCACTGGATTCCCCGCGCGTGGATACCGCCCTAGTCCAGGACAGGACTATAAACCACGAAGACTCGCTTAGTAAGCGCCAATAAGCACGCTGCGCAGGGTCTTCATTTCTTCCAGGCAACGTCCGGTACCCAGCGCCACGCAGGACAGCGGGTCGTCGGCGATCGACACCGGCAGGCCGGTGGCATGGCGCAGCACCAGGTCGAGGTTGCCGAGCAGCGCCCCGCCGCCGGTCAGCACGATGCCCTTGTCCACGATGTCGGCGGCCAGTTCCGGCGCCGTGTGCTCAAGCGCCACCTTCACCGCCTCGACGATGGCGCCGACCGGTTCGGCCAGGCTCTCGGCGATCTGGCGCTGGCTGATCACCAGCTCCTTCGGCACGCCGTTCATCAGGTCGCGGCCCTTGATCTCCATCACCGCCCCGTCGCCATCCTCGGGCTGGCAGGCCGAGCCGATCTCCTTCTTGATCCGCTCGGCCGAGCCCTCGCCGACCAGCAGGTTATGGTTGCGCCGGATATAGGCGATGATCGCCTCATCCATCTTGTCGCCGCCGACGCGCACCGAACGCGAATAGACGAT
>CAZEQG010000033.1:0-13219 GCA_964514295.1 uncultured Alphaproteobacteria bacterium | reverse complement strand
GGCTGCGCTGCATGGCGGCGACGCGCAGCGGCCTGCTGCTGCAGATCGGCGCGGCACTCGCCACCGGCAACCTGGTCCAGGTGGAGGATCCGCCGCCCGGGCTGCCGGTGGTCACCCGCCATGCCGGGCCGGCCGATGCCGTGCTGTTCGAGGGCGACGCCGACGCGCTTCTGGCCGAGGAGCGCCGGCTTGCCGCCCTCGACGGGCCGCTGGTGCCGGTCTTCGCCTGTTCGCGCGAGGGGCTGGCGGCCGGCCGCGAGGACTATCCGCTCGAATGGCTGGTGGAGGAACGTTCGGTCAGCGTGAACACTGCCGCCGCCGGCGGCAATGCAAGCCTGATGACCATCGGCTGAGGACGGCGCGCAGATGGCGGCGATCTATCCTGATCTCGCGGAGCAGGTGGTGCTGGTGACGGGCGGCGGCAGCGGCATCGGGGCCGCCATCGTGCGCGGCTTCGCGCGCCAGGGGGCGAAGGTGGCTTTCCTGGACCTGGCCGAGGCACCGTCGCGGGCGCTGGCGGCCGAGATTGCGGGGCAGGGGGGTAGCGCCCATTTCGAGCCCTGCGACCTGCGCGACATCGCCGCCCTGCGGCAGGCCGTGTCGCGCGTCAGCGGCGCGCTGGGGCCGGTCACCGTGCTGGTCAACAACGCCGCCCGGGACGACCGCCATGCGACCGAGGAGGTGACGCCCGAATACTGGGACGAGCGCATGGCGGTGAACCTGCGCCACCAGTTCTTCGCCGCCCAGGCGGTCCTGCCCGGCATGAAGGCGGCAGGCGGCGGGGCCATCGTCAATCTCGGCTCGACCTCATGGATGATCGGGCAGGGGGGCTTTGCCGCCTATACCGCCGCCAAATCGGCGGTGCTGGGGCTGACCCGATCGCTCGCCCGCGACTATGGCCCCTTCAACATCCGGGTGAATGCCGTCGCCCCCGGCTGGATCATGACCGAACGCCAGGTGGCGCTCTGGCTGACCCCGGCGGGGGAGGCGGAACTGCTCGCCCGGCAGTGCCTGAAGCGCAAGCTGGTCCCCGACGACATCGCCCGCATGGTGGTGTTCCTCGCCAGCGCCGAGGCCGCCGGCTGCACCGCCCAGCACTATGTCGTCGACGGCGGCTGGACGTGATGGTCCGGCGATTTCCGCCGTCCCGGCCGCCTTGCCCTGTGTCATGCTCGCGGTGAGGCGGAGCGGTCGGGGGCTGGCGGCTTCGGCACCGCCCGCCCGTCAGGCGAACTCGAAGACTTCAGCGGTGTGCCGGCCCTCGCGCAGGACGGCGCGGCCGTTGTCGGTGCGGCCCCAGTCCAGCACCTCGCGAACATAGACGGCGCCCAGAAGCTTTGCCACGCCATAGCTGCCCGCGAAGGGCATGACCAGGCGCTGCACCTGCGAGAACGGCCCTTCGCCCGGGCCCCGCATGGTCATGGCGACCGGGCGGCGGGTGTCGAAGGCGCGGCGGTAGGGGGTGACCATCTGGTCGCGCAGGACCGGCTCGTCGAACAGTTCGTCGATGAAGCGGCCGGTCAGTTCGCGGCCGTCCCAGCCGGTGATCGCGGTGCCGATCAGGTCGATGCGGAAACGGATGCGGCCGGCATCCTCGACAGGCGAGGCAACCACCAGGTGGCCCCACCAGCGCCGCAGATCCTCCGCCCGCAGCAACTCGCGCCCCGGCATCGGGTCGGCGCCGCAGAGCCGCTGCCAATGGTCGAGGAGGGCGGAGAGCTCGGGGTTCAGCGGCTGCATCATCGGCCATGCTCCAGTTCTGGTGCGATGATATGATGACTTGGTCAACAAAGGCTTAACCCAGGGCAGGGGAACGGATGTGACGAAGGAACTGCGGCAGCCGTCCACGGGCGGGGAGCCGCCCGTGGGGCTGAGCCCGGCTGAACTGGGCGCGTGGTGGGCGGTGCGGGGGGACTGGCAGGCGGCCCACCGGGCGGTGCAGGTGGCGCCGGAATCGGATGCCGCGGCGGCCTGGGTGCATGCCTATCTGCACCGCCAGGAAGGCGACCTCGACAATGCGCGCTACTGGTATGGGCTGGCCGGGCGGCCGCCGGGCCAGGGCAGCCTCGCGGCCGAACTCGACGAGATTGTCGGGGCGCTGGCGGAGGCTGGCTGAGGGCGGCGGCCGGCTGAGGGCGGGATCAGGCCGCCTCCGCCCCCTCGTTGCGTTCGAGATGGCGGCGTACCGTCTCGACCACCGTGTCGAGCGAGGTCTTCGACTTCGTCAGCACATGGGCGACCTGGCCGGACATCTCGCGGTCGGCATCCCGCGCTGACAGGATGATCACCGGCGGCGCCGGCCGGTCCTTCAGCCGCGCCAGATCGGCCAGCAGGTCGGCGCCATCGCCGTCTGGCAGGCCGAGATCGAGAATCACCATGTCGAAGGGATGTGCCTTCAGCAGTGCCCGGGCGACCGACAGGCTGCGCGCATTCACCACATCGCAGTGGCCTTCCATCGCCTGCTCCAGCAGCGTGGCGATCGATGGGTCGTCCTCGACATGCAGCAGGCTGGTCCTGCCCCCCCGCGGCAGATGGGCGGCGCCGCGGATCATGCCGGCCATCTCGCGCACGTCGACCGGCTTGCGCAGCCAGGTGTGGACGCCAAGTGCCGCCGCCGCCGGGGCCCCGGCATCGTCGCTGCGCCCCGAGGCGATGATCACCGGCAGGCTGGCAAAGGCCGGATCGGCGCGCAGCTCGGCCAGGAGCTGCAGCCCGTCGCGGTCGGGCAGCAGCAGGTCCAGCAGCATGGCGGCGATCGGGCGTTCGGCCAGGATCGCCATCGCATCGGCGGCGTTGTGCGCGATCACGGCGTTGACGCCCTGCTCCATCAGGGCAGTGGCGTAGAGCTCGGCCAGGGCCGGCTCGTCCTCCACCACCAGCACGGTCGCGGCCCCTTCGGCGAGGGGGCGGATCAGCGGCAGCTCGAACCAGAACACGGTGCCGCCGCCCTCGCCCGTGTCGAAGCCGATGCGGCCGGCGAAGCGCTCGACGATCGCCTTGGCGATCGACAGGCCAAGCCCGGTGCCGCCGCGCGCCCGGTCGTCGCGGGTGTTGGCCTGGGAGAAGCGCTGGAACAGGCGGGTGCGGAACTCGCTGGGGATGCCCGGCCCCTGGTCTTCGACCGAGATGCGCAGGCGCTGTCCATTGAGCCCGGCGCGGATGCGCACCACGCCCCCGGGCGGCGAGAATTTCACCGCATTGGACAGAAGGTTGCTCATCACCTGCAGGAAGCGGTCGGGGTCGACGCGCACGGTGGCGGCCTCGACCGGCTCGACGATCTCGATGGCGACCTCGCGCGGCGTCGCCATGCTGCGCACCGCGTCGGCCGCCTTGGCCAGCAGCTCGGGCAGGCCGTGCAGCCCCATGGTGAAGTCGAAGCGCTCGCTCTCGATCTTCTCGATGTCCAGGATGTCGTTGATCAGGCGGGTCAGGCGCAGGCAGTTGCTGTTGGCGATCTCCACCAGGTTGCGGGCGCGCTCCGGGATCTCGCCCATGGCGCCGCCGGCGATCAGGCCGAGCGCGCCGCGGATCGCGGTCAGCGGTGTCCGCAGTTCATGGCTTACCGTCGACACGAAGCTGCGCTTGGCCTGGTCGGCCCGCCGCCACTCCGTCGAGTCCAGCAGCAGCCCGTCCCACACCGTGGTGCCGTCGCCGGGCTTGCGCGGGCTCGCCAGCAGGCGCAGCCAGCGCTCCTCGCCGCCCGCAAGCGCGGTGTCGTACTCGAAGCTGAGGCGCCTTGCCATATTGGCCGAGCGCGCCAGTTCCGACAGGAAGCGGGCGCGGTGGCGTTCGGGCACGATGTCGAGGGCGCGCTCGGGATTGCCGAGGACGCTTGCCGGGTCGATGCCGACGAGCGGTTGCAGGCCGGGCGAGGCGAAGCTCAGCAGAAGGGCGTTGTCGGCTGAGCGCTCGATGCGCACCACGGCACCCGGAAGGTTTTCGGCCACCGAGCGGATCTGGGCCTCGCTTTCGCGCGCCCGGCGCTCGGCCACCGCCAGCGCCCCCTGCAGGCGCCGCTGCTCGCGCACGTCGCTTTCGAGCCGGCGGCTGAGCCGCCAGTACCACGCGCTTGCCGCGCCGCCGGCCAGCACCAGCAGGCTGATGCCCGCGAGCGCGCCATAGAGCCAGGTCAGATCCGGCGCCGCGTCGCGCTGCCACAGGAAGCCGTCCAGCGACAGGTCGGCCGGCACCATGCCCATGGCGGCGTAGGTGTCGGCGATGTGGCGCCAGCGGCCGGGGTTCATGAAGCCCAGCGGCACCAGCTCGGGCAGGATCAGGGCCGCCGTCCGCTTGGCCTCGAAGGCAAGGTGGTCGCGGTCATGGCGCCTGCTGTAGCGCTCGTGGATGAGGTCGATGATCTCCTCGGGATGGGCGAGCGCATAGGCCCAGCCGCGCAGCGAGGCGTCGTAGAATGCCCGCACCTGCTCAGGCCTCTCGCGGAGCTGGCGCTCGGTGGTGAAGAGCGTGTCGCCGTAGAAATCGATGCCCCCGGCGCGCGGGCTGAACAGGCGGTAGGGGCGGCCGGCGCGTTCGACCAGGAATGGCTCGTCGGTCGAATAGGCGGAGATCGCCTCGACCTCCCCGCGCATCAGCGACCAGGGATCGAAGCTGTGGTCCAGCCGCTGCAGCGCGTCGAGCGCCACCCCTTCGGCCTTCAGATAGGCCAGGAGTTCGGCCGCGTGATGCTCGATCATCACCCGCCGGCCGGCCAGGTGATGCAGCGTGTCGATGCCGGCATCCTGCAGCGCCAGCAGCGACAGGGCCGAATGCTGGAAGATGGCCCCGAGCGCCACCACCTTGTGGCCGGCGGCGTGCAGCAGCACCAGGTCCGAGGTGGCGATGCCGTACTGGGCCTGGCCGGACAGCACGCGCTCCGCCGGCTCGCCGGCATTGGGCGCCTCCAGCAGGCGCACCTCCAGCCCCGCCTCGCGGTAGAAGCCCTTTTCGATCGCGGCGTAGTAGCCGGCGAACTGGAACTGGTGCTTCCATTTCAGTTGCAGGGTGACCGGCTCAAGCGGCGGCGCGACGTTCTGCGCGGCGGCCTGCGATGCCGCCACGACAAGAAGCGCCAGGGCGATGGCCGCCCGGGCTCGAAGCGCCAATGTCAGCATGCCGCCGGTCGATCGGTCCTGTTGCGCAAACTGCACACTACCAAAGCGCACACTAGATGCCGGGCGGCGGCGGGGGCTAGCGCGAACCGCCGCCGCCGCCTCATCCGAAGGTATGAGGTCAGACCGCCTTGATCTGGCCGAAGAACAGCCTGGCCTCGCTGCGCAACCCGTCGACCTGGGCGATCAGTGCGTTGGTTGCCGCCACCATGCTCTCTGCGGCCTTGCCGCTCTGGTCGGCGGAACGGGCCACATCGGCGATGCTGCCGGCAACCTCGTGGGTGCCTTCGGCCACCTGACGCACGTTGCGGGCGATTTCCCGGGTGGAGCTGTCCTGATGACTGACCGCCTGGGCGATCGAGCCGGCGACCTCGTTGATGGCCACGATCGAGTTGCCGATGGCGCGGATCGCCTGCACCGCCTCGTTTGTCGCGCCCTGGATGCCGGCGATCTGCTGGGCGATGTCCTCCGTCGCCCGGCCGGTCTGGGTGGCGAGGTTCTTCACCTCCGCCGCCACCACGGAAAAGCCCCGCCCGGCCTCTCCCGCCCGCGCCGCCTCGATGGTGGCGTTCAGCGCCAGGAGATTGGTCTGGGCGGCGATGTCGCTGATCAGCTTCACCACATCGCCGATGCGCTGGGCCGCCTCGGCAAGGCCGCGGACCTTGCGGTCAGTCGCTTCGGCCTGGCGCACCGCGTCGTCGGCCTGGCTGCTGGCGGCCTGGGCCTGGCGGCCGATATCGGCGATCGAGGCGCTGAGCGCCTCGGCCTCGCTGGTCGCCGTGCGGACGCTGGCCAGGGCCTGGTCGGACAGCGACGACATGGTGCGCGATTGCTCGAGCGTTGCGCCGGCGACGTTGGCCAGCGTGCCGGCGCTGCTGCTGGTGTCTCCGGCCTGGGTCACGATGGTGTCGAGGGCGCGCGAGACGATGCCGTCGAACCGCCCGATCTGCTCCTCGATCGCGCGCTGCCTTGCCTCCTTGGCGGCCTGGGCGGTGCGCTGGGCGGCGTCCAGCTCTTTTACCCGCACGAGGTTCTCGCGGAACACGCCGACCGCCTCCGCCATCCGTCCGATCTCGTCGGCGCGCCGATGGATCTGAACCTCCACCGCAAGGTCGCCGGCGGCCAGCCGGCCGGTCACATCGGCCAGGCGGGCCAGCGGGCCGACGACGCGGCGGGTCACCACCGCGATGCAGAAGCCGGCGGCCACCAGCCCGGCCAGCAGCGTGGCGCCGCCCAGCAGGATTGCCAGCCAGGCGGCGCTGGCGCGGGCATCCAGATGCTCGCGGCTGGCCGCGATCGCCGCATCGCGGATATCGACGATCGACTGCAGGGCGGGATTGGACGCTTCGGCCCACTGCGCAGGCGTCAGGGCCGCGCGCTGGCCGGCCAGCAGTGCGGCCATCACGCTGTCGCGCTGTGGCCCGTAGCGCTCGTGAAAGCTCGCCCGGGCGCGCGCGATCGCGGCGGAGACGGCAGCCCCGGCGCGGTCATCCTGGGTAAGCTCGATCAGCCGGGTCCAGGCGATATCGGCGCGCGCGCGCCAGTCGGTGAGGTCCTGGGCACGCGATGCGACGGCCGCGACCTGGCCGCCGACGCCGCCGCCCAGTGTCGCCCGCTCGCGCCCCGCATATTCGCGCATCAGCATGGCATAGGCCTTCACGTCGTTGGCCAGCACGATGGCGCCATCGGCTTCGACGGCGGTGCCGGCGGCGGCCTGCCAGACCTGCCCGATGCGCTCGATCGCCGTGGTTGCGGCCGGGTACCAGTCGCGAAGGAGCTGCGCGTCCCGGCGCTCGCGCGGTTCGGCGAGGGCGGCGTCGGCGCTCCGGCGGAGCTGTTCCACCCGGTCCACCGCGGCCGCAAGCTGCTGCAGCCGCTGCCGGCGTTCCGGGAAATCCTCGCCCTCCAGCCCGCGGACCGCTGCGGCATAGGCTGCCATCATGGCGTCGCGGCGGGCCTGGATGGGCTGGCGCCGGTCCGCGGCAAGCGGGGCGGCGGCGTTCAGCGCCGTCTGGGTCAACCCGCGTTCATTCGTCAGGTTCTCTGCCGACTGCAGCAGCAGATCGGTGGCCGTGTTGACCGAGGTCAGCCGCTGCACGGCACGCAGATCGCGCAGGCCGCCAAGAAGATATACGCCGGAAACAACCATCAAGAGCAAAATCAAAACGCCGATAGCCGGAAAGATGGAAGTCTTGATGCTTCCCTTCGACGTCAATGGAGTCGCCTGAGAAAATCCCATGATCCGCTCTCCCCCCAAGTTCCGGGCGTCCCGTTCCGGACATCATGCGAATGATCCGCATCTGCCTTGCAGCCGCCGCGAATACTGGGGGAATAGTCGGACAGCAATGTTAATGTCACGTAAATCCGGCTGATTGCCGGGCGCGGCTCAGATTGCGCCACAGCATCACCGCCCAGATCGCCAGGGTGGCGATGCCGAGGGCGGCGGCGATCGGGCGGGCGAAAAAGGCCAGGAACGCGCCATCGGCCTTGATCATCGAGGTCATGAAGGACTGCTCCAGCAGTTCGCCCAGCACCAGCCCCAGGATCGCCGGCGCGATCGGGATGCCGTTCTCCTCCATCAGGAAGCCGAGCACGCCCATCGCCAGCATCAGGATCACGCCATAAGGGCTGTTGGTGATGGCGAAGGAACCGACGATGCAGAACATCAGGATGATCGGCATCAGCAGGTTGCGCGGCAGCAGCAGGATCTGCTTGAAGGACTTTATCGCCATCCAGCCCAGCGGAACCATGATCAGGTTCGCCAGCACGAAGATGATGAACACCGCGTAGATGAACTGCGGGTTCTGCAGGAACACCGTGGGGCCGGGGTTCATGCCCTTCATGTAGAGCACGCCGATGACGATGGCGGTGATCGAATCGCCGGGGATGCCGAAGACCAGGGCCGGTATCCAGGCGCCGCTGACGGCGGCGTTGTTGGCCGAGGTGGCGTCGACCACGCCTTCGATATGGCCGGTGCCGAATTTCTGGGGCTCGCGCGAGAAGCGCTTGGACACGGCGTAGGACACCCAGGCCGCGATGTCGGCGCCGGCGCCGGGCAGGGCGCCGATGGCCGTGCCCAGAGCCGAACTGCGCAGGAAGTTGAACCAGTACCGGCGCATCACCTGGCCGAGGCCGGCAAAAATGTTGCCGATCACCTGCTGGGCCGGGGTGCCCAGGTTCTCGCGCCGGGCGACGCCGCGCATCACCTCGGTCACGGCGAACATGCCGATCATCGCCGGGATGAAGTTGATCCCCGCCATCAGGTCGACCACGCCGAAGGTGAAGCGCGGGTAGCCGGCGGCCGGATCGATGCCGACGCAGGCAATCAACAGGCCGATGAACAGCGACACGAAGCCCTTCAGCGGGTCGTTGGTGGCGATGAACACCGCGCAGGTGAGGCCGAGGCAGGCGAGCCAGAAATATTCGAAAGAGGAGAAGTTGATCGCCACCTCCGCCAGGGCCGGGGCGGCGATGATCAGCACGGCGGTGCCGATCAGCCCGCCCAGGGCCGAGAACACCACATTGGTACCGAGGTTAAGTTCCGCCTGGCCGCGCCGGGTCATGGCGTAGCTTTCGTCGGTGTAGGCGGCGGAGGCGGGGGTGCCGGGGATGCGCAGCAGGGCGCCCGGAATGTCGCCGGCAAAGATCGCCATGGCGGTGGCGGCGACGATCGCCCCCAGCGCCGGCACCGGCGGCATGAAGAAGGTGACCGGCACCAGAAGCGCCGTGGCCATGGTCGCCGTCAGCCCCGGAATGGCGCCGACGAAGATGCCGAACAGCGAGGCGAGCCCGATGACGACCAGCACATAGGGGTCGAAGACGAGGCCGAAGGCGGCGATGATCGCGTCCATCGCCTCAGCCCGCCAGCAGGTTCAACAGGCCGCGCGGCAGCGGCACGCGCAGCACCTGGCCGAAGAACTGGTCGATCGCGATGGTGGCGACGGCGCTGGTCGTAAGCGCCACCAGCGGCCGCGCCCCAAGCCACAGCGTCAGCACCGCGAGGATCGCAAAGCTGGTGATCAGGAAGCCGAGGGTCTCGGCCAGGAGGATGTAGAACACCAGGCAGCCCAGCACCAGGGCCAGCGAGGCGATGCCCCAGATACCCCTGGCCCAGTCGGCCAGCACCAGCAGCGGCGCCCGGCTGGCAATGCCGCGGCCGATCAGCAGCAGGCCGCAGAGCCCAAGCCCGCAGGCCATCAGCGTCGGGAACAGGGCCGGCCCGTATTTCTGTCCGGGAAAGGGCGGAAAGGTCTGGGCATAGCCGATCACCGCCAGCGCGAAGGCAAGCAGCACGGCGCCAGTCACGGCATCGTTGGCGCGCATGTCATCCTCGGGCTCTGTGAAAGGCGCCGGGGGCGGCTGGCAGCCGCCCCCGGGCCGGGGATCAGGCCTTGGCCAGGCCGACGGCCTTCATGACGCTGCCCATCTTGGCGTTGTCATCGGCCATGAACTTCTCGTAGCCGGCCGGATCGGCATAGACGACGCCGAAGCCACGGGCCGCCATGAACTCCTGGAAGTCCTTGGAATCGTAGATCTTCTTCAGCGCCGGAACCATCCGGTCGACAACCGCCTTGGGCAGGTTCTTCGGCCCCGCGATGCCGCGCCAGGCGGCCAGCGTCCAGTCGGTGCCAAGCTCCTCCTTGAGGGTCGGCACGTTCGGGAAGGCGCTGTTGCGCTGCGGCGACATCACCGCCAGGGACTTGGCCTTGCCGGCCTCGATCATCGCTCGCGCCTCCGGCACCGAGCAGGTGACCAGGTCGACGCCGCCGGCGGCAAGGTCCTGCATGGCCGGTGCGGCACCATTCGACGGCACCCACGGCACGGCGTCCGGCTTGATGTTCATGGCCTGCAGCCAGCCGGCCAGCGCCAGGTGCCAGATGCCGCCCTGGCCGGTGCCGCTGGCCTTCAGCTTGCCCGGGTTGGCGCGGACGAACTCGATGATTTCCTTGACGTTCTTGAAGGGCGAATTGGTCCCGACCTGAACCCCCGGCGGATCGGCGTTCATCAGCGCCAGCGGCGTGAAGCTGGTGTATTTCAGGTCGGTCAGCCCCTGCCAGTGCATCATGTTGGTCTCGACCGTGATCATGCCCAGCGTGTAGCCGTCGGGCGCGGCGGTGGCGATCGCCGAATGGCCGACCACGCCGTTGCCGCCGGTGCGGTTCACCACGTTCACCGGCTGGCCCAGCTCCTTCTCCAGCAGGGCGGAGACGATGCGCGCGGTGGCATCGGTGCCGCCGCCGGCACCCCAGGGGCAGACCATGGTGATGGGACGGTTCGGATAGTTGGCCTGGGCGATCGCCGGGGCCGCCAGCGGCAGGGTGGCGGCAGCGGCCGAGGCGGCCATGAATTTGCGGCGGGAAAGCTTCTTCATCGTGACGGTCCCTCCCAAGGACTTTGTGGTTGTCATACAAGTATGACCGCACAGGGGGAGGACGGGCAAGGGTGCAAGAAAAGGCGCAGCCGGCAGCCTATGCCAGCTTGCCGGCGAGCCAGGCTTCCGTCGCCGGGATGGTCTCGGCCATCACCGATGCCACCGCCGGATGCTGCGCCAGCGCCGCCGCCCAGGGGGCAAGCGCCGCCGGCAGGTCGACTGGGGTGCCGAGCAGCGGCAGCAGGCGGCCGATCAGGTACAGGGTTGCCGGATAGGCGCAGTCCGCCAGGCCCGGCGCAGCACCGCCCAGGAAGGGGGCGGGCCGGGCGATCGCGGCCATCAGGTCGAGGGCGCCAAGAGGTCCGTGGAGGATGAGAGGCCCGGGGGGGTCGCCTTGTTCCCGGCGAGGCCACCGGGAAACCTTCCGGGGGGGACGAGCCCCGCGCCGGACGCTCAGCTAACGTAGCACGGCCCCCGAACTTTCACGGCGAAGGGGCCTCTTTCCCGGGTCAGGGCCGAGCCTGCGGCGCTCTTCCGCTGGAACCCCTCCTCCGCCTGCGCCATCGTAGCCCCCACGATGAACCTCCTTCGCGCGCTGGTCCTCCTTCCCTTGCTGGCGGCGGGTTGCCGCTCCTCGACGCCCTCGCCGGACACCTCCACCGTCGCCCCCTCGGCCAAGGCCGCCTCCACCCAGGCGGCGCAGGCCCCGGTGTCCGCCGCCCCCGCGAAGGCCGCCCTCGCGGTGGCCACCGGCGCCCAGGCCCCGGACTTCGAGCTGACGGACCTGGACGGCAAGACCCACAAGCTCTCCCAGTACCGGGGCAAGCGGGTGGTGCTCGAGTGGTTCAACCCCGACTGCCCCTTCGTCAAGGCGTCCCACTCCAAGGGATCCCTCAAAGAATACGCCCGCAAGGCGACGGGGCAGGGGGTGGTGTGGCTGGCGATCAACTCCAGCGCGCCGGGGAAGCAGGGGCACGGCGCCGAGACCAACAAGCAGGGCAAGGAGTCCTACAAGATGGAGCACCCGATCCTGCTGGATCCCGACGGCAAGGTCGGCAAGAGCTACGGCGCGAAGAAGACGCCCCACCTGTTCGTCGTCGACGAGAAGGGCGTCCTTGTTTACCAGGGCGCCATCGACAACTCCCCCGACGGCGAGGGGCAATCTCCCCAGGGCGGCACCCTCGTCAACTACGTGGAGGCCGCCCTCGCTGACCTCGCCGCAGGCCGCCCGGTGCAGACGCCGGAGACCACCCCCTACGGCTGCGGCGTCAAGTTCATGTAACAGGGTCATCGCGGACCCATGGCCACGCCACGGAGGACCGTCTGGGTCGCTGCCTCCACCAGCTTGTTCAGCGTCTGGGTTCCGGTGGAGAGATCGTCGACAACCCGGATAGCGAGGTTGGCGCCCGCGGTGGTGTCGGTCACCACGAGGGTCACGACCTTCCCCTGGAGGATCCCGGCGAGGCCGCGAACCCCCACGGTGTTGCCCAGAGAGATCAGCGCCGGGGTGCCGGCGGTCCAGGTGGCGCCGCCGTCCGCGGAGACCCACTTGTAGATGCCGCCGTTTCCGTTGACACGATCATCGGCGATGTAGAGCAGGTCCGGCTTGGTATCCCCGTCCGTGTCGAAGATCACGAAGGAGTAGGGGCTCGCCTGGGAAGTGGGGAGGCCCGCGAGGGAGATCGCCGTCTGACCCGCGGTGGTCGGGGTGCCCGAGCCCACGGTGAACACGTTGACGAAGGTGCCTGAGCCGGAGGTCGCGTAGAGCTGATCCAGGAAAACATGGCAGAACCGGACGTTGCCGGGGTTGCTCAAGACCTGCACCCCCGCGTCGGTGGCGCCGAGGGTGGTGGTCCAGATGCCGCCGGTTCCACCGGAGCCGTTCCCGGAGGCCCAGATTTGCTTGCCGTCGGTGGTGCAGGCTCCCCGGACGTTGTTGCCGCTGAAGGCGGTGTCGAACTTGGTCTTGGTATCCACGTTGTGGGCCCGATCCAGCAGCGCGACGGCGCGCTTGACGGCGGTGGACGCCGTACTCCCGACGCTCGCGGTCCCCGCCTCGGCGTCGTAGCCCGCGAGGATCACGGATCTGCCGTCCAGCGCGCGCGAGAGGCCGCCCTCGCTGGTGGCGGTTCCGGACAGGGTGAGCCGATCGGTCCCCGTGGCGGGAAGCTTGACGATGTTGCTCCCGACGCCGGGGAAGGGCTTCCCTTCGAGGGTGTACTCTTCCAGGAAGGTCGCCGTCGCCGCGCTGGTCAGCGCGCTGCCGCCCTCGCCCACGCGGGCGAGCACGAAGGTCGGGATGCAGGCCCCGGCGCCGTCGCAGGCGTTGCCTTCCTTCTGATCGCAGCCGGTCCCGATGGTCGAGTTCGGGTTGGACGGGACGCCGTTGGTGCAGACGTCATCGGTGCACTGGTTCCCATCGACGGGCTTGTCGCTGTCGTCGTTGATGGAGACGACGTTACCAGCGCCGTCGCAGACGTTGGCCTTGCAGTTGCCGGGGACCTGGGTCGAGGTGGGCGTGTCCTTCGCGGTGAAGGAGAAGCCGCACACCCCCGCGTCGCACGTCTTCTTCTTGCACTCATCATCCACTCCAGGGCACTGGGAGGCGGTGTTGCACTGGACGCAGGCGCCGCTCCCGTTGCACACCGCGCCTCCGTTCTGGTTGCAGGCCGTGTTCGCGCTCAGGTTCGGGTTGGACGGGACGCCGTTGGTGCAGACGTCATCGGTGCACTGGTTCCCA
>CAZEQG010000032.1:0-13540 GCA_964514295.1 uncultured Alphaproteobacteria bacterium | reverse complement strand
CGAGCGGGCCCTGGCGCGCCTGACCGCGGCGGTGGCAGAGGTCGCCCCGCAGTCGCCACGGGAGGTGCAGGTGCTGGGCGTGCTGTGGTCGCGCCTGGGCGAGGCGCAGCAGCGCCGGGCGGAAAGGCTGGCCCGGGCGGGCGGCACGCTGCCAAACCTGATCTCGCTGGTGCTGGTGGTGGCAACCGGGGTGGCGCTGCTGTTCACCGCGACCATGGGCAGCACGCTGGGCGTCACCGTCGGCGGGGTGCGCATCGTGCTGGGCAGCCTGCTGGCCGGGGTGATCCTGCTCGAGGTGCTGGGCATCGTGCAGCTCAGCCACCCCTTCTCCGGCGACATTGCGATCGGGCCGGCGCCCTTCCGGGCGCTCGGCCTCGGTCCGCCGCCGATCTGAGGGGCGGGAAATGGCGCTCAGCCTGTGGCTGGCAAGCCAGCCCCTGTGGTTCGCGGCAACGCTGGCGATCGGCTTCGGCGTGCTGTTCTCGGCCGCCGGCACGCTGATCGTGAACACCCTCTACACGCCGCTGGAGATCGCCCAGAACACCTCCACCGGCGGCGTGAAGTACGAGTTCCTCAGCCAGATCTACGCCGTGGTCCTCGGCCTGCTGCTGGTCGGCGAATATGAGCGCTACAACGAGCTGGAGCTCGGCGTGCACAAGGAGGCGAAGGCGCTGGAGTTCCTGGTGCAGACCGCCGCCGTGTTCCCCGATGCCGACCGCGCCCTGGTGCGCGAGGCGACCGCCGCCTATGTCGAGGCGGTGACCGGGCTGGAATGGCCGGCGATGGCGCGTGGCCAGGCCAGCCCCGAGGCTGACCGGGCGCTCGGCAACCTGATCGCCCGGGTGCTGGCGGTGCAGCCGGCCGACGAGCGCGGCGGTGCGGCCTATGGCCACAGCCTGTCGCTGATCGAGACGGTGAAGGAGCTGCGCACGGAGCGGCTGGCGCGGGTCAGCGGCTCGCTGACCATCCTGATCTGGTATGTGCTGATCGTGTCGACCGGGGTGGCGCTGGTGTTCACCTGGTATTTCGGCGACGCGGCGATCTCCAACCGCATCTTCTTCTCGTCAATGGTGGCGACGGTGATCATGACCGAGTTCATGGCGATCTGGCGGCTGAACTATCCCTTCACCGGCGACATCGCGATCCGCCCGGAGCCGTTCTTGAAGATCGCCTCGCTGGCGGTGCCGCTGTGACCGGCGCGGCCGCCTTCAAGGGCCGGCGGGTGATGATCACCGGCGGGGCCGGCTTCATCGGCGCCAACCTGGCCCGCCGCCTGGCCGGGCTGGGGGCTGACGTGCTGGCCGTCGACAGCCTGATCCCGCAATATGGCGGCAACCTGCACAACCTCGAAGGCGTCGATGGCGTGCGCCTGAACATCGCCGACATCCGCGATGTGCACGCCATGCGCTACCTCGTGCGCGACCGCGACCTGCTGTTCAACCTGGCCGGCCAGACCAGCCACATGGATTCCATGACGGACCCAGTGACCGATCTGGAGATCAACTGCCTCGCCCAGCTGAACCTGCTGGAGACCTGCCGCCACCACGCGCCGGGCATCCGCATCGTCTTCGCCTCCACCCGCCAGATCTATGGCCGGCCGGACTATCTGCCGGTCGACGAGAAGCACCTGCTGCGGCCGACCGATGTCAACGGCATCAACAAAATGGCGGGCGAGTGGTACCACATCCTCTACAACAATGTTTACGGGCTGAAGGCGACGGCGCTGCGGCTGACCAATACCTACGGCCCGCGCATGCGCATCAAGGATGCCCGGCAGACCTTTCTTGGCGTGTGGATCAAGGCCATCGTCACCGGCCAGCCCTTCGAGGTTTGGGGCGGCGAGCAGCTTCGCGACTATTCCTATGTCGAGGACTGCGTCGACGCGCTTTTGGCCGCGGCCGGGCCGGAGACCGAGGGGCGGGTCTACAACATCGCCGGCGACAGCGTGATCTCGCTGAAGCGGACCGCCGAGCTGCTGGTCGAGGTAGCCGGCGAGGGTTCCTTCGTCGTCAAGGAGTTCCCGGCCGAGCGCAAGAAGATCGACATCGGCGACTACTACGCCGACGACGCCGCCTTCCGCGCCGCCACCGGCTGGGCCCCGGCGACGCCGCTGGCCCGGGGCCTCGCCGAGACCCTTGCCTTCTACCGCGCCCACAGCGCCCGCTACCTGTGATCCGACCGGCCCTGTTCCCGGAGCTGTCATGACCGACGCGCCCATTCCGCTCGCCGACCTGAAGGCCGGCTACCTTGCCGCCAAGCCCGAGATCGATGCCGCCATCCAGCGCGTGCTCGACAGCGGCTGGTACATACTGGGGCAGGAGGTGAAAGCCTTCGAGGCCGAGTTCGCCGCCTTCTGCGGCCTTGCCCAGGCGGTGGGCGTGGCCAATGGCACCGACGCGCTGGTGGTGGCGCTGCGCGCGCTCGGCATCGGCCCGGGCGACCGGGTGGCGACCGTCTCCCACACCGCGGTTGCCACCGTGGCGGCGATCGAGATGGTCGGCGCCACGCCGGTCCTGGTCGACATCGACAGCCACTTCACCATGGACCCCGAGGACCTCGCGGCGGCGATGGCCGAGGCGCCGGTCAAGGCGGTGATCCCGGTCCATCTCTACGGCATGCCGGCGGCGATGCCGGCGATCCTCGACATCTGCGCCAGGGCCGGCGCGGCGGTGCTGGAGGACTGCTCCCAGGCCCATGGGGCGAGCCTCGGCGGGGTCCAGGTCGGCAGCTTCGGGCCGATCGCCGCCTTCAGCCTCTATCCGACGAAGAACCTCGGCGCCATCGGCGACGGCGGCGTCATCGCCACCGGCGACGCGGCGCTGGCGGCCCGCTGCCGGGCGATCCGCGAATATGGCTGGAAGGAGCGCTATGTCAGCGACGAGACCGGGGTCAACAGCCGGCTCGACGAGCTGCAGGCGGCGATCCTGCGGGTGAAGCTGCGGCGGCTGGCGGCCGACAACGCGCGGCGCCGGGAGATCGCGGCGATCTACGACCAGGGGCTGGCCGGCACCCGCTTTGCCACCCCGGCGGTGCGGCCGGGTGCCGTGCCGGTCTACCACCTCTACGTCATCCGGGTCGCCGACCGGCCGGCCGTGCAGGCCGCGCTGAAGGCGCAGGGGATCGCCACCAACATCCACTACCCCCTCGCCGTGCACCGCCAGAAGGCCTATGCCGGCCGGCTGGCGCTGGGTCCCTCCCAGCTTCGCCGCACCGAGGAGGTGGCGCCGGAGATCCTCAGCCTGCCGATGTTCCCGGAGCTGACGGATGCGCAGGCGCACCGCGTGGTCGCGGCCCTGCGCGCGCTCGCCTGACCTAGGCCTGGCGCAGGACGGCCGCGCGGGCCGCGCCGCGGCGGCGGCGGACCAGCCACAGCCAGACCCCGCTGACGGTGAAGGCGGCCGGCATCAGCGACAGCACCACCCACAGGAGCTTCACCGGCCAGCCGCCGAAACTGCCGATGTGGAACGGGTAGAGGAAGGCGCGCACGCGGGTGGCGAGGCTGGCCCTGGTGCCGTCGGCCACCGCCAGCACGCGCGGCGGATCATCGCCCACCCACACCCGGCTCTGCACGAAATTGCCCGGGGTCTTGAGCTGGAGGACCACCGGATCGCCCGGCGACTGCGGCACCAGGATGGCGCTGAGCGGCGCCTCGGGCAGGGCCGTGCGGCCCAGCGCCACGGCCCGGTCGAGATCGGCGATCGGCTTCAGCCCGGCGCCGTCGGGGCGCCGCGGCTGCTCGATCCTGCTGCCGGTCAGCGCCTCCACCACCACCCTGGCCGGCTCGTGCCAGAACAGCGAGATGCCGGTCAGCGCGATGGCGATCAGCAGCACGGACGTCACCAGCCCGGCGAGCGTGTGCAGGCGCAGCACCACCAGCCTGGCACCGCTGCGGAAGTCCACCTTCAGCCGGGCCAGGCGGTGCGGCAGGGCCGCCCACACCCAGATGCCGACCAGCACCTCCAGCGCCATCAGGAGGGTGGTGATGGAGATGAGATTGCGCACCCAGCGCCGCGCCGCCGGATCCTCGACCAGCAGCCAGCGATGCAGGGCCGTGACCATGCCGATCGGCGTGTCGTGGTAGCGGAAATGGTTCAGCACCCGGCCGGTATAGGGGTCGATGGTCAGCACCCCGGCCCCCTGCACCAGCCAGGAGCGCAGGGCGCGGTCCGGCTCTTCCTCGATCGACAGCGACCAGGGGCGGAGTTCCGGGTGCTGCTGGCGCACCCGCGCCAGCAGCGTGTCGAGCGGCAGCCGGTCGCCCGCCACCTCGACGCGCCGTTCCGCCGCCTCCAGCGCCTCAGTGATCTCCGGGCCGAATACCAGGATGGCGCCGGACAGGCTGAGGATCATCAGCGGCAGGCCGAAGACCAGGGTGAACCAAAGATGGATCTGCCGCAGGACCGGGTAGAGCCGCACCGGCGCCTCCAGGCTAGAGGGTGTAGTCGAAGCCGATCCAGAACACGCGGCCGATCTTGCCGGCGTCGTTCACGGTGACATTGTCGTAGCTGGTGCCGAAGTCCTTCTCGTCGAGCAGGTTCTCCACACGCAGGCGCACGGCCCGGCCGGGCAGCGGCTGCCAGGCGGTGCCGATGTCGAGGCGGGTGAAGGCACGGCGCGAGCGCGTGGTGCCGTCGGCCGCCACCTCCTCGAAGCCGGTGTTGTGGTGCGCCATGCCCCAGACGCTCCATTCGCCGTCGATCTTGTAGTCGAGGCGCAGGCTGATCTGGTTCTCCGGGATGGAGGCCACCTGGCCGTCCCAGTAGATGTTGGAGTTGACCTTGGTGCCGTCGGCGCGGGTCGCGTAGACATCGATCACGCGGGTATATCCGGCCGACACGGTAAGGCTGTCGGTCAGCTTCGCCAGCGCCTCGATCTCCAGCCCGGTCTGGTTCACCTCCACGCTCTCCAGCTTGCCGCCGCTGGCCCGGCGCGGCACATTGTCCTGCACGGTGTTGTAGAGCGCGACGTCGACGAAGCCGCCGGCAAAGCCCTGGTTCACCCCGACCTCATAGGTCACCGACTGCACGATCTCGTCGCCGGCGCCGCTGGTGTTCAGGGCGTCGGTGCCGAAGTTGCCGTACTTCTCGTAGAAGCGGTTGAAGCCGGTGGCGGTGTTGGCCCGCAGCCGGGTGCGCTCGAACACGGTGTAGGAGGCGCCAAGCTCGTAGGACACCACCTGGTCGTCGGCCAGGTTGTCGGCCTGCTTTGCCCCGTTATAGGTGATGTCGTTGTTGAACTGCGTGATCTTGGCGCCGGCGTTGATCACCAGATTGCCGCCGAAGGTCAGCGCGTTCGAGGTCTTCAGCGAATAATCGTCGAATGCGGCATCCCACTGGTTGTCGCGCAGGTAGCTCGTGTGGTTGTACTGGGCGCCGATGGAGCCGTCGAAGCGGATGCCCGGCGCCAGGTCCTGCGTCAGATAGCCGTCCAGGAAGGTGACGTTCGAGGCAATGGTGCGGTCGCGCGCGCGGGCCGGCCACAGCGACTGGGTGTCGACATAGAGGTGGCCGAAGCGGATGCTGGTGTTCTCTGTCAGCTTGGATTCGATGGTGCCGCTGGCGACGAAGCTCTTGGTCTCCACCGTCTCCAGCACATTGTTGCGGTAGATGTCGGGGCGCGAGCGGTCATAGATCGTCATGAACTCGGCGCGCGTCGCCTCGCCCAGATTGTAGCCGAACTTGCCGAGCCCGCCGTAATTCTTCTGCGCTTCCAGGTTCGGCGGCTCGCGGTCGTAGTCGCCGCGGAAATAGTTGCCGGCGGCATAATAGTCCCAGCGCTCCGTGCCGTGGGCGACCTCGGCCTGGGTCAGCGCTTCCGGCACCGAGCTGACATCGACGCTGACCGCCGCGTGGTTCTTGTAGCCGCGCCCGGATTTCAGCCGCGTCTCCAGCACGCCGCCATCGGTGCCGTCGCCATACTGCACGGCCCGCCCGCCCTTCAGCACGCCGATGCTGTCGATGGCGATCGAGGGGATCATGGTGTTGTTGTAGCCGCCGCCCTCGGCGCCGGAGGTCTTGAAGGCCGGCAGCCCGTCGATCGACTGCGAGGCGCCCCAGTCGCCAAAGGTGCGGATCTTGGTGCCGCCGCCGAAGCGGTCGCTGGCGCCGGGCTGGTTCATCAGGCCGGTGGCGTTGTAGCGCACCGCATCGCCCTTGTTCACCGGGCTGACATTCTGGATCACCGAGCCGTCGATGTAGGTGGCCGAACGGCTGGCGTTGGTCGCCCCTTCCACCTCGCCGCGCACGCTCTGCGAGGGATGTATGGTGGGCGCCGTCACCTTGATCGGCGACAGGTCGAGCACCTCGGCCACCCCCGCATCGGGTACCAGCCCCGCCAGCAGCATGGCCGGCAGCACGCTTCGCTTCATCGCTTACCCCCCAAGGATTCCGCAAGGACCGGGCGCAAGCTAGGGCGAGGCGCGATTCAAATGCAAATGATTCTGAGAGTCATTTGCATCAATAATTCCTATCCGCCCGGCACCCGGACCGTCAGCCGACCCAGCGCAGGGCAAACAGCGTGATGCCGGGAAAGGCGACCAGCAGGGCCACCCGCAGGAAATCGGAGATCAGGAAGGGCAGCACGCCGCGGAAGGAGTCGGCCATCGGCACGTCGCGGGCGAGCCCGTTGATGATGAACACGTTCATGCCGACCGGCGGGGTGATCAGCCCAACCTCCACCACGATCAGCGCCAGGATGCCGAACCAGATCGCGACGTGATCCGGTGGCAGGCCGAAATCCAGCCCCATCACGATCGGGAAGAAGATCGGAATGGTCAAAAGGATCATCGACAGCGAATCCATCAGGCAGCCGAGCAGCAGATAGACCAGCAGCATGGCGATCAGCACCAGATAGGGATCGGCCGCCGCCCCCTTGATCGCCGCCGCCAGCAGGTCGGGCGACTGGGTGAGGGCCAGGGCGTTGTTGAACAGGCCGGCGCCAAGCAGGATCAGGAAGATCATTGCCGTCGAGGTCGCCGTGTCGAGCAGGCATTCGACCAGGCCGCGCCAGCCGAGCCCGCCCTTGATCACGGCGGCCGCACCGGTGCCGAAGGCGCCAACCGCCGCCCCCTCGGTCGGGGTGAACAGCCCGGCATTGATGCCGCCCACCACCACCACGAAGATCAGCAGCACCGGCCACACCGCCGCCAGCCCCTGCAGGCGCGAGGCCCAGCCATGGCGCGGCCCGGCCGGCCCGTCGGCCGGATGGAAGCGGACATGGACGGCGATCGCCAGCGCATAGCCGATGGCGGCAAGGATGCCGGGCACGAAGGCCGCCATGAACAGCTTGGCGATGTTCTGCTCGGCCAGGATGGCATAGACCACCAGCACCACCGAGGGCGGGATCAGGATGCCGAGGGTGCCGCCCGCCGCCAGGGTGCCAGTGGCGAGCGAGCCGGCATAGCCGTGCCGGCGCATCTCCGGCAGGGCCACCTGGCCCATGGTGGCGGCGGTGGCAAGCGAGGAGCCGCAGATCGCCCCGAAGCCGGCGCAGCCGCCGATCGCCGCCATCGCCAGCCCGCCCCGCAGATGGCCGAGGAAGCGGTTGGCGCAGTCGAACAGCGCCTGCGACAGCCCGGCCTTGGCCGCGAAATGCCCCATCAGCAGGAACAGCGGGATCACCGACAGGGAATAGGTGGAAAAGCTGTAATAGGGCTCGGTCTTCAGGAAGCTCAGCAGCGGCGCCCAGCCCCGCATCATCACCGAGCCGCCCAGCCCGACCGCGATCATGGCGACCGCGATCGGGATGCGCAGGAACAGCAGGCCGAGCAGCACCGCGACCAGCGCGCCGCCGGCGGCAAGGCCGGTCAAGACCGGCCCCGCAGCAGCGCGAAATCCCGCCAGGCGGTGTAGGCCGCCACCACCGCCAGCCATGCCGTCGCCGGCACGGCGACGCAGAACCCCCACCACAGCGGCAGGCCCAGCACCATGGAGCGGTCGTTGTAGGCCTTCACGTCGATCAGCCCGAGCCAGAGCTGGCGGGCGAGCAGGGCCGCGATCGCCGCCAGCAGCAGCGCGCCGGCAAGATCGAGCGCGGCCTTCACCGGCAGCGGGGCGCCGCTGGTGAAGACGTCGACGATGACGTTGCCGCGCCTGAGCTGGCACCAGGGCAGGAAGGAGAACACGGCGACGGCGCAGCCGATCTCCACCAGCTCGAAATCCCCCGGGATCGGGGCGGAGAACAGCGCCCGGCCCAGGATGCTGGCGATGCTGGCCAGCAGGATCGCCACCAGCACCAGCCCGCCCGCCACCGCCAGCCCGGCCGAGACGGCCTCGATCAGCCGCCCCGCCGCGCCGCCTGCCGCCGCACCCTCGCCCGCCGCACGATCGCCTGCTCCGGCCATGCCGGCGTCAGCTTCCCTTCGAGTACTTCGCGACCAGCGCCACCGCCTCGTCGTAGAGGGCCTTGCCGTTCACGCCCTTGGCGGTCATGTCGGCGATCCACTTGTCGATGACCGGACGGGTCGCCGCCTTGAAGCGCTCGACCTCGGCCGCGGGCAGGTAGAGGAAGGTGTTGCCGCGGGCCTTGGCGGCATTGATGCCGGGGGTCTCGCCCTCGTCCCACACCTTGCCGATCCTGCGGGCGATGTTCATGCCCGAATTGGCGTCGATCACCTTCTTCAGGTCGGCCGGCAGCCCGTCATACTTCGCCTTGTTCATGGCAAAGAGGAACACCGAGGTGTAGAGCCCGCGGTCGGCCACCACATAGCTGTGCGACTTCACCAGTTCCTGCACCTTCAGCGAAACCGCCACCTCGAAGGGGATCACCGCGCCGTCGATCACGCCCTTGGACAGCGCCTCGGGCACCTGGGGCACCGGCATGCCGACCGGCGTGGCGCCAAGGGCGGCCAGGGCATCGTTGATGGTGCGGGTGGGTGCCCGCACCTTCAGCCCCTTGAGGTCCTCAAGCTTGGCGACCGGCTTGTCCTTCATGTGGAACAGCCCGCTCGCATGCACGTGGAACAGCAGCGGATGCACGTCCTTGAATTCGGCCATCAGGTGCCTGGTGGCGAACTCCATCACCGCCTGGGAGGTCGCCTCGGCCGAGCCGGCCATGAAGGGCAGCTCGAACACCTCGGCGATCGGGAAGCGGCCGGGGGTGTAGCCGGGCAGCGTCCACACCACATCGGCGAAACCTTCGCGCACCTGGTCGAAAAGCTGCGGCGGCCGCCCGCCGAGCTGCATGGCGGGATAGATCTCCACCTTGATCCGCCCGCCCGACTGCGCGCTCAGCGCATCCGCCCAGGGCTTGATGAAACCGGTCTGGGCCAGCGCCGCCGGCGGCAGGAAATGCTGCACCTTCAAGGTCACCTGCTGCGCCATGGCGGCGCCGGCCAGCAGCGATCCGGCCAGCGCGATGCCGGCCACGGCCGGCAGCAATGCCCGTCTACCCATGCGAAGGACCCTCCCATTGTGCGGGCAGCGCGCCCGTTATGTTTCATCGTGTATGATACGCAGGTCGGCTCGCGTTCCAATTGTTTGTTGGCGATCGAAGGGGTGCCGGGCATGCGAGCCGGCCGGAGGCGCCGATGACCGTCGCGATATCCATCCGGGGCGTCGGCGGGCCGGTCCGCGCCGGGCCGGGCCAGACCATCCTCGATGCCGCCCTGTCGCAGGGGGTGGCCTATCCGCATGGCTGCCGGGCGGGCAATTGCGGGGCCTGCAAGTCCTCGCTGCTGGCCGGGGAGGTGGACATGGGCCGCCACTCGGAATTCGCCCTGACGGCGGCGGAGCGGGCGCAGCGCCTGATCCTGGCCTGCCGGGCGGTGCCGCTGGGCGATGTCGCGGTCGCCTGGCTCGACGCCTCGGACGCCGTGGTCCATCCGCAGCGCCGGGTGGCGGCCCAGGTTGCCGGCGTGGAATGGGCCGCCCGCCTGATCCGCCGCATCCACCTGCGCCCGGAACCCGGCGGCCCCTTCGCCTTCACCCCCGGCCAGTATGCGCGCCTGACCTTCGCCGGCCAGCCTCCCCGCGACTATGCCTTCGCCAGCCAGCCCGGCGCGCCGCTGCTGGCCTTCGATGTCGAGACCCATCCCAAGGGCCGGGTGGGGCGTTTCCTTGCCACCACCCTGAAGGAGGGCGACATGGTGACGGTGGAGGGCCCCTTTGGCGACGCCTACCGCCGGGCCAGCCATCGCGGGCCGATCCTGGCGATCGGCATCGCCGCCGGGCTGGGGCCGGTCGCCGCCATCGTGGAGGCCGCCCTCGCCGCCGGCATCACCGAGGAGATAGCCCTCTACCTCGGCGCCCGCGACGAGCCCGACCTCTACGGCCTCGCCCATCTCCAGGCCCTGGCGGCGGCGCACGCCAATCTCGCCGTGACACCGGTGCTGGCGCAGCCCGACGGCGTGCCGTCCCGGCGCTTCGGCCCGATCCACCAGGCGGTCGCGGCCGACTACCGCAATTTCGCCGGCTGCAAGGCCTATGTCGCCGGGCCGCCGGTGGCGGTGGAGGCGGTGGCCGGCATGCTCCGCGGGCGCGGCGTGCCGCCCGCCGACATCCACGCCATGCCCTTCTTCAGCGAGGCCGAGAAGCGGCATCTCGGGCTGGAGTGACCCGGCCTCCGCGCCGGCATCGCCCGCCGGCTTGACCGGCCAGCCTGCCTGAAGTATCGCCTGCCGGCTGCCCCTGCCTGTTCCCGCCCGCCTGAAAGGAACCGCCCCGATGGCCTTTGCCGTGCCGCCGCCGCCGACCGTGACGCTGCCGATCGAGGGCGACGGGGATCTGCTGTTCCCGGTCCGCCGCATCTGGTGCGTCGGGCGCAACTACGCCGCCCATGCCCGCGAGATGGGCCACGACCCGGACCGCGAGGAGCCCTTCTATTTCCAGAAGCCGGCCGACGCCATCGTGCCCTCCGGCGGCATCATGGCCTATCCGCCGATGTCGAAGGACCTGCACCACGAGATCGAGATGGTGGTGGCGATCGGCAAATCCGGCCGCGACATCCCGGTCGAGAAGGCGAACGAGCACATCTTCGGCTACGGCGTCGGGCTCGACATGACGGCGCGCGACCTCCAGGCGGTCGCCAAGAAGCTCGGCCGGCCCTGGGTCATGGGCAAGTCCTTCGACCAGTCGGCCCCCTGTTCGGCCCTGCGCCCGGCGGCCAGGATCGGCCATCCGACAAGCGCCCGCATCTGGCTCGACGTGAACGGCAAGACCCGGCAGGATTCCAACATCACCCACCTGATCTGGAACGTGCCGGAGACCATCGCCAACCTGTCGAAATACGTCGAGCTGGTGGCCGGCGACCTGATCTTCACCGGCACCCCGGAAGGTGTCGCGGCGGTGCAGAAGGGCGACCGGCTGGAGGGCCATGTCGAGGGCGTCGGCGACATCATGGTCATGATCGGCTGAGCCGATGGGGCTGCGCGTCGCCACCTGGAACATCAACTCGGTGCGCCTGCGCCTGCCGCTCCTGGAGCGGCTGATCGCCGAGCGCAACCCCGACGTCATCTGCCTGCAGGAGACCAAGGCGCCGGACGAGGTGTTCCCGGCCGAGGCGCTGAAGGGCCACGGCTTCAGCCATCAGGCGACCCTCGGCATGAAGGGCTACAACGGGGTCGCCATCCTGTCGCGGCGGCCCTTCGCCGATGTCGGCCGCAAGGACTGGTGCGGCCGGCAGGATTGCCGGCACGTCTGGGTCAAGCTCGCCGACGGCACCGAGATCCACGACCTCTACATCCCCGCCGGCGGCGACATCCCCGACCCGGCGCAGAACGAGAAATTCGCCCACAAGCTGCAATTCCTCGACGAGCTGGCGGCCTGGATGGAGGCCGAGCGCTTCCACGAGCGCCGGGCCATCGTGGTGGGCGACCTCAACATCGCGCCGCTGGAGCATGATGTCTGGAGCCACAAGGAGCTTCTCGGCGTCGTCAGCCACACGCCGGTCGAGGTGGAGAAGCTGGCCCGCGTGAAGGCCGCCGGCCGGTTCCTGGACAGCGCCCGGCATTTCGTGCCGGAAGGCGAGAAGCTGTATTCCTGGTGGTCCTACCGGGCCAAGGACTGGCTCGCCTCCAACCGCGGCCGCCGGCTGGACCATATCTGGCTCACCCCCGGCCTTGCCGGCGACCTGAAGGCGGCAGCCACGCTGCGCGACATGCGCGGCTGGGAGAAGGCGTCCGACCATGTGGCGGTGATCGCCGATCTGGGCTGACCCGCCCCGCGGGCGAGGGAGGGCGGGCAAGCTCCGCCACAATTCCGCCCATCCCGGCAGCCAGCATCGGCCGCACTGCCACGCCGTGGGGAGGTTTCCATGCGCCGCCGCCGCTTCCTGATGCTTGCCGCCAGCGCCGTCGCGGCGCCAGCCATCCTTGGCGGGCGCCGGCGCGCCGAAGCCACCGAGGGGCCGTTCCGTGTCACCTGGTTCGAGGCCAAGGGCCTGCGCCGCTCGCGCGACATCACCGCCAGCGCCGATGGCCAGACGCTGTGGGTGTGCGGCCAGGGCAACGGCGTTCTGGGGCGCTTCGACCCGCGTGACGCGGGCATGCGGATCGTCCAGCTCGGCGACGGCTCGGCCCCGCATGGCGTGGTCACCGGCCCCGACAAGGCCGCCTGGGTGACCGATGGCGGGCAGAACGCGATCGCGCGCGTCGACAATGACAGCCACAAGGTGGAGCTGTTCCCCCTGCCGGCCGCCTATGGCCGTGCCAACCTGAACACCGGGGTGTTCGACCAGGCCGGTATCTACTGGTTCACCGGGCAGAACGGCGTGCTCGGACGGCTGGATCCGAAGACCGGCGCCCTCAAGGCCTGGGAGGCGCCGCGCGGCCGCGGCCCCTACGGCATCACGCGGACCCCGCAGGGCGAGGTGTGGTACGTCTCGCTCGCCGGCAACCATCTGGCCCGGCTCGACCGCGACAGCCTGCAATCGGAGATCGTGGAGCCGCCCACCCCCGGCCAGGGCGCCCGGCGCGTGTGGTCGGATTCCCGCGGCCGGCTGTGGATCAGCGAATGGAACTCGGGCAACGTCTCGGCCTATGACCCGGCCAGCCGCTCCTGGCGGATGTGGAAGCTGCCGGGCGAGCGTCCGCGCGCCTATTCGGTCTATGTCGACGCCCGCGACAAGGTGTGGCTGACCGATTTCTCGGCCAATGCCATCGTGCGTTTCGATCCGGTGATGGAGCAGTTCACCAGCTTCCCCTCCGACCGCGAAGGCGCCAATGTGCGCCAGATGGATGGCCGGCCGAACGAGGCCTGGGGCGGGGAATCCGGCACCAACCGGCTGGTCAGGATCGAGACATTCGGCCAGGCGTGAGGGCGGCCAGGCGTGAGGTTGGGCGCGACGGCCCTGCTGGCCCCTCTCCTGCTGGCCCCTCTCCTGCTGGCCCCCCTCCTCTTGTCCGCGGCTGCCGCGGCACAGGATGCGCCAGCGCTGGGTCGCCGCCTGTTCGAGCCCTGCACCGCCTGCCATTCCCGCGAGGCCGGAAAGCCCGGCATGGCCGGCCCTGACCTTGCCGGGCTCGCCGGGCGGGTGCTGGGCGGCGCCGCCGGCTTCGACTATTCGCCGGTGCTGCGCCGGGCGCGTGCCGCCGGCGCGGTGTGGG
>CAZEQG010000031.1:0-13770 GCA_964514295.1 uncultured Alphaproteobacteria bacterium | reverse complement strand
AGGGGTGACGGCGGGGCTCGGCCTGGTTGCCGGGATGCCGGCGGGAGCCGCCCTGTGGCGTGCGGTTGCCTGCGAGGGGGAGCTGCTGGCGATCGGCGTGCTGCCGGCATTGCGCGGACGCGGCGTGGGCCGCCGGCTGCTGTGCGGCGGGCTCGCGGCGATCGGCGTGTCGCCGGTGTTTCTTGAAGTCGCGGCCGACAACCACATCGCCGCACGCCTCTACCGGTCGGTAGGATTTGAGGTTATTGCCGAGCGTCGCCGCTACTATGCACGCCCTGGCGGGGATGTTGACGCGCTAGTCATGCGGTGGACCGACTGTGATTTTTTTCAAATCAGCGACGAGTCTGAAGCCGTGCCAAAAGGTTAAGGATTGTGTTGCCCCAGGCGCTGGTGGTGACTATGTTTGCCTTCAAAGTGACTGAGGGTAGCTAACCATGAGCGATTCTGAAGGAAAGCCCGACATCCTGACCCTGACGTCGGCGATCGTGGCGGCCCATGTTTCCAAGAACACTGTATCCTTGGCCGAGCTTCCGCAGATCATTCGGCAGGTGCATGATGCTTTGAGCGGCCTTGGCGGCGGCGAGCCGGCGCCGACAGTCGAGCGGCCGCAGCCGGCGGTGCCGATCAAGAAATCTTTGAATGATGACTATATCGTCTGCCTGGAGGACGGGAAGAAGCTGAAGATGCTGAAGCGGCATCTGAAGACCGCCTACAACATGACGCCAGAACAATACCGCGAGCGCTGGGGGCTGCCGGCGAATTATCCGATGGTGGCACCGCGCTATGCCGAACAGCGCAGCCGGCTGGCCCGCGAGATCGGGCTGGGCACCAAGGCGCGACGGCGCAGCGGGGGCTGAGCGCCCTCCTCAGGGGCATCGGGCCGCCGCCAGCAACCGATCGGGTAGGTTTCCGCCCTGCGGTCGGGTATGATGGGGATCGACAGGAGGACCCATCATGCCCGGCAGCGACCCTTCCCGACTTGAGAAGCTGTGCATCGAGAAAGGGTTGAAGATGACCGAGCAGCGCCGGGTGATCGCCCGCGTGCTGTCCGAGTCGACGGATCATCCGGACGTCGACGTGTTGTACCGTCGGGCCTCGGACATCGATCCCCGCATCTCGATCGCAACCGTCTACCGCACCGTCCGCCTGTTCGAGGAGGCAAACATCCTGGAGCGGCACGACTTCGGCGATGGCCGGGCACGCTACGAGGAGGTGACGGACGAGCACCATGATCACCTGATCGACGTGGAAAGCGGGCAGGTCATCGAGTTCACGAACGAGGAAATCGAAAAATTGCAACACATCGTGGCCGAGAAACTGGGATTCCGGCTTGTCGGTCACCGCCTCGAACTCTACGGGGCGCCGCTGACCTCGACGCGCGACCGCGCCAAGAGGTGACACGCCGGGCCACGGATCGGAGGCCCGCATGACTATAGACCTGGTGCTCGACCTGCCGCACGGCCCGCTCCGGGGATCGCTGATCCCCCGGGCAGGGCTGGCGGATCATCCGGAGATGCCGCCACTGCAGAGTGACCCATCCCTGCCCCTGGCTCTCGGTGGAGAGATATCGACCGGCCGCCATGCCATCCGGCTGGCTCAGGGCAGGGCCGAGATCGATGCCTGCCAGGCGCTGCGCTACCGCGTGTTCTATGACGAGATGCAGGCCCGGCCGACCGCCGAGATGGCAGCCCGCGCCCGCGACTTCGACGCCTTCGACGATGTCGCCGACCATCTGATGGTGCTCGACTACGAGCGCGGGCGGGGCGCTGCGGCGGTGGTGGGCACATATCGCCTGATCCGCCGCGAGGCGGCGGCGGTTATCGGGCACTTCTACACCGCGGACGAGTTCGACATCGCGCCGGTGGTCGGCTTTCCCGGGCCCGTTCTAGAACTTGGCCGCTCCTGCGTGGAAGCGCCCTACCGCACCCGGCCGATCATGCAGCTCCTGTGGCGGGGCATCGCCGCCTATGTGTTCCACTACGATATCCGCCTGATGTTCGGCTGCGCGTCGCTGCATGGCACCGAGGTCGGGCAGCTGGCCCTGCCGCTGTCCTACCTGTGGCACCACCATCTGGCGCCGCCGGCCCTGCGGCCGCTGGCCCTGCCGCACCGCCGGGTCGAGATGAACATGCTGCCGGCCGAGGACCTGGATCTGCGGGCCGCCATGTCGGCGCTGCCGCCGCTGATCAAGGGCTACCTGCGCCTCGGCGGCTTCGTGGGCGACGGCGCGGTGATCGACCACCAGTTCAACACCACAGATGTCTGCGTGATCGTGAAGACCGAGCTGGTGACCGACAAGTACTATCGGCACTACGAGCGCACGGCGCGGGCGAGTGGCGAGTAGGACCATGGAGACGCTCCCGGTAAACCGGCTGCTGGCGGCCTTTCGCCTGGCCATATGGCTGTCTGTCACGGTCGCGCTCATGCCGGTGCAGCTGGCCGCGGTAGTTCTGCGCTGCCGGCCCGTCTATGAGGGACTACCGCAGGCCTACCATCGCCTGAGCTGCCGGATCATGGGGTTCGACGTGGTGGTGCATGGCGTGCGCGAGGCCGGCAGGCCCGTTCTCTATGCCGTGAACCATGTCAGCTATCTCGACATCATGGTGCTGGGCTCGCTCATCCCGGGTAGCTTCGTGGCCAAGACCGAGGTGGCCGGCTGGCCGCTGTTCGGCTGGCTCGCCAAGCTGCAGCGCACCCTGTTCGTGGAGCGGCTGGCCCGCGGCAAGGCCGGGCGCCAGCGCGACCAGGCGGCCGAACGGCTTGCCCGCGGTGACAACCTGATCCTGTTCCCGGAAGGCACCAGCAATGACGGGGCGCACACCTATCCCTTCAAGACCGCGCTGTTCGCCGCCGCCCTGCCGCGCAGCGATTCGGCCCTGCCGCCGCCCCGGGTGCAGCCGGTCTCGATCGCCTACTCCCACCTCAACGGCATCCCGCTCGGCCGCGAGTTGCGGCCGCTCTATGCCTGGTATGGCGACATGACGCTGCATGATCATCTGGCCCGTGTGCCCGGGCTGGGCCAGGCCCGGGTGCAGGTGATCTTCCATCCCGCCATCGACCCGCGCACGCTGTCCAGCCGCAAGGCCCTGGCCGCGGCCTGCGAGCGGGTGGTGGCCGAAGGCGTGGCGGCGCTGATTTCCGGCCGCATCGGCCGGCCGTCCGGCGCCGCGGGCCTGGCCCGGACGGAGCCGGGGCGGCCCGGCGACATGATGGCAGGGCGCAACAGCGCAGACGTCGCGGCGTAACTTGACTGCAACCGACCCAATGATAGGCTTTGCGCGAATGAACAGGTCACCCTCGATCAGGTTTGTTCCCCGGCTGTGCTTGGTCGGCACAGCATGACGGCGCCGTCGCGCCAGGGCGCTGCCGCTGCCGCTGCCAAGCGGCTCTACGTGAAGACCTATGGCTGCCAGATGAATGTCTACGACTCCGCGCGCATGGCGGATGTCCTGGCGCCGCTCGGCTATGCCCCGGCCAGCAGTGCCGAGGGCGCGGACATGGTGATCCTGAATACCTGCCATATCCGCGAGAAGGCGTCCGAGAAGGTGTTCTCCGAGCTTGGCCGGCTGCGGCGGCTGAAGGAGGAGAAGGCGGCGGCCGGGGGCCGGATGGTGCTGGCGGTGGCGGGCTGCGTCGCCCAGGCGGAGGGGCAGGAGATCCTGGCCCGCGCCCCCTTTGTCGACGTGGTGCTGGGGCCGCAGTCCTACCACCGGCTGCCGGAGCTGGTGGCCCGGGCCCTGCGCGGGGCCGGGGCGGCGCTGGACACCGAGTTCCCGCCAGAGAGCAAGTTCGACCACCTTCCCGGCGAGCACGCGCCGGCCGGCCCATCGGCCTACCTGACGGTGCAGGAGGGCTGCGACAAGTTCTGCACCTTCTGCGTGGTGCCCTACACGCGGGGGGCGGAATTCTCCCGCCCGGCGGCGCAGGTGCTGGCGGAGGCGCGGCGGCTGGTGGCCGCCGGCGCGGTTGAGATCACCCTGCTGGGGCAGAACGTGAACGCCTATCGCGGCGAGGGGCCGGATGGCGGCCACTGGGGGCTGGCGAGGCTGCTGCGGGCGCTGGCCGATGTTCCGGGGCTGGCGAGGCTGCGCTACACCACCTCCCACCCGCGCGACATGGACGCAGACCTGATTGCCGCCCATGGCGAGCTGCCGGTGCTGATGCCCTTCCTGCACCTGCCCGTACAGTCCGGCAGCGACCGCATTCTGGCAGCGATGAACCGGGACCACCGGGCCGAGGACTATCTGCGGCTGGTCGACCGGCTGCGCCGGGTGCGGCCCGACCTGGCGCTGTCCGGCGATTTCATTGTCGGCTTCCCCGGCGAGAGCGACGCCGATTTCGCCGCCACACTCAAGCTGGTCGAGCAGGTCGGCTATGCCCAGGCCTATTCCTTCAAGTACAGCCCCCGCCCGGGAACTCCTGCGGCCGGGCTCGGCGCCCAGCTGCCAGAGGAGGTGAAGGCCGTCCGCCTGGCAGCGCTCCAGGAGCTGCTGGCCGGCCAGCAGCTCGCTGCCAATCGCCAGGCCGTGGGGCGGGTGCTGCCGGTGCTGGCCGAGAAGCCCGGCAAGCGGGCTGGCCAGCTTGTCGGCCGCAGCCCCTATATGCAGGCGGTTCATTTCGCAGCCCCCCGCCGCGCCATCGGCAGCCTGCTGCCGGTGCGCATCCTCGCGGCCGAAGGCGTGAGCCTTGCCGGGAGGGTGGAGGCCGGCCTGCTTTCCGCTTCGCCACCAGCCATGGAAAGGGAGATCGCTTGACCATCGACATCACCCCCGTCCAGTTGCGCTTCGCGGACCCCACCCTGCTGCCGCTGCTGTTCGGCGACCATGACCGCAACCTTGCCCGAATCGAGCAGAAGCTGACGGTGTCGATTGCCGGCCGTGGCGACGTGGTGGCGATCGACGGCGCCGCCGAGCAGGCGGCCAAGGCCAAGCAGACGCTGGAGGTGCTGTACGAGCGGCTGCACCGCGAACGGCGCAAGGGCCGGACGCCCGAGGGGCTGTCGATGGCGATGGTCGATGCCGCCTGCAACTTCGCCGACAGCGGGGAGCGGATGACGACCGATGCCGGCGACCCCGACACCATTGACACCTGGAAGCGGCCGATCGAGCCGCGCTCGGCCGGGCAGCGCCACTTCGTGAAGGCGATGCGGGAGAAGGAGCTGGTGTTCGGCGTCGGGCCGGCGGGAACCGGCAAGACCTATCTCGCGGTCGCCATGGCCGTGGCCATGCTGAAGCGCCAGCATGTGGAGCGCATCATCCTGTCGCGCCCGGCGGTGGAGGCGGGGGAGCGGCTGGGCTTCCTGCCCGGCGACATGAAGGAGAAGATCGACCCCTATCTGCGGCCGCTCTATGACGCGCTCTACGACACCATGCCCGGCGACCAGGTGGAGAAGCGCCTGAAGAACGGCGAGATCGAGGTCGCACCCCTGGCCTTCATGCGCGGCCGCACCCTGGCCAATGCCTTCATCATCCTGGACGAGGCCCAGAACACCACGCCCACCCAGATGAAGATGTTCCTCACCCGCCTGGGCGAGAACAGCCGCATGGCCGTGACCGGCGACCCCAGCCAGGTTGACCTGCCTTTCGGCGCCAAGTCGGGCCTGACCGATGCGCTGGGGCTGCTGGACGGGGTTTCGGGTGTTGCGGTGTCGCGCTTCACCAACCGCGATGTCGTGCGCCATCCGCTGGTCACCCGCATCGTGAAGGCCTATGACAAGCGCGAAAGCTCGCTGTTCGAGCCGCCGGCCGCGGCGGAGAAGGAGTCGCGTTGAGCGTGATCGTGGACGTCCTGGTCGAGGATGAGGGCTGGGAGGCGCTGGGCGATGTGGAGGGTGCCTGCGAGCGCGCCGTGGCGGCGGCCGTGGCGCTGCATCCGGTCGAGGACGAGGCGGTGCTGGCCCTGCTGCTGGCCGATGACGCAACGCTCGCCGATCTGAACACCCGTTTTCGCGGCAAGCGGAAACCGACCAACGTCCTGTCCTTCCCAGCAGCGCCCGAGGATACCCCGCCCGGCCAGCCGCGGCTGCTCGGCGATGTGGCACTGGCCCGGGAGACCGTGCTGGCGGAAGCGCGCGAGCAGGGCAAGCCGGCGATCGATCACATGATCCATCTTGTGGTCCATGGCACCTTGCATATCTTGGGATACGATCACGAGGATGAGGCTGACGCCGCCATCATGGAGGGGCTTGAGGTGCGGGCGCTGGCCGCGCTCGGCATCGCCGACCCCTACCGCGATGCGGCCTGAGGAGAAATGAGCGAAGGATCAAGTAGCGCGCCCCGCCTGGGCGGGGCGAACATGGACGAGGGTCTGCTGGCCGGTGTTCTCGGCTGGCTGATCGGGCGGCGGCGGCAGAGCCATGCCGAAAATCTCCGCGACCGGCTGCAGGAGCTGATTGAGGAGCATGAGGGGGCGACCCCCGGCGCCTCGGCTGCCGAGCGCACGCTGATCGAGAATATCCTGGCCTTGCGCGACCTTTCGGTCGGCGACGTGATGGTGCCGCGGGTGGACATCGTGGCGGTGCCGGAGGATATCGGCCTTCCGGACCTTGCCAAGCGCATGGCCGAGGTGGCGCATTCCCGGCTTCCGGTCTATCGCGAGACGCTGGACGACGTGGTCGGCTTCGTCCACATCAAGGACCTGATGGCCTATTGGGGGGCGAAGAACCCGCCGCCGATCAAGCAGCTCGTGCGCAAGGCGATCTTCACCACCGCCTCGATGCGCGCCTATGACCTGCTGCTGCAGATGCGCGAACAGCGCATCCACCTTGCCCTGGTGGTTGACGAGTTCGGCGGCATCGACGGGCTGCTGACCATCGAGGACCTGGTGGAGCAGATCGTCGGCGAGATCGCCGACGAGCACGACGATGTCGAAGCCCCGCTGCTGTGCGAGCGCGAGGATGGCACGCTGATGGTCGATGCGCGGGCCAGCGTGGAGGATTTCGAGGCCAAGGTTGGCCCGGTCCTGACCAGCGACGAGCGCGAGGACGCGGAGACGGTGGGCGGTCTGGTCTTCTACCTTGCCGGCCGCGTGCCGGCGCGCGGCGAGGTGATCCGCCACGCCAGCGGCATCGCCTTCGAGGTGACCGATGCCGACCGGCGCCGCGTCAAGCGCCTGATCGTGCGCGACCTGCCGCCGCCGGCGGCTCAGGCGGGGAAGTAGACCCCGCCGGGCGGCGGACGCCACGCCGAGGCTTGACCGGCCGGCCATCGCCGCCCGATAAATTGCCCCCCTTTCCGCCGCCACGGTCGCGCCATGAACCGCATCTTTTCCGGCATCCAGCCCACCGGCAACATGCATCTCGGGAACTACCTGGGCGCGGTGCGGAACTGGGTGAAGCTGCAGGACAGCTTCGAGTGCCTGTACTGCCTGGTCGACCTGCACGCGATCACCGTGCCGCAGAAGCCGGAAGAGCTGACGCGCAACACGCGGGAGGTCACGGCCGCCCTGCTCGCCGCCGGGATCGATCCGCACACTCACATCCTGTTCAACCAGTCGCGGGTCGCCGCCCACGCCGAGCTTGCCTGGATCTTCAACTGCGTCGCCCGCATCGGCTGGCTGAACCGGATGACCCAGTTCAAGGAGAAGGCCGGCAAGGACCGCGAGAACGCGACCGTCGGGCTGTACGCCTATCCGGTGCTGATGGCCGCCGATATCCTTGCCTACAAGGCAACCCATGTGCCGGTGGGCGAGGACCAGAAGCAGCATCTGGAGCTGACCCGCGACATCGCGCAGGCCTTCAACTCCATGTTCGGGGTCGAGCTGTTCCCGCTGACCGAGCCGCTGATCCTGGGGGCCGCCACGCGCGTGATGTCGCTGCGCGACGGCACCAGGAAGATGAGCAAGTCCGACCCTTCCGACTATTCGCGCATCAACATGACGGATGATGCCGACGCCATCGCCCAGAAGCTGCGCAAGGCGACCACCGATCCCCACCCCCTGCCGAGCGAGCCGGCCGGGCTGGAGGGGCGGCCCGAGGCCGACAATCTGGTCGGCATCTATGCCGCCCTGGCCGACCGCACGGTCGAAGAGGTGCTGGCCGAATATGGCGGCCAGGGCTTTGCCAGCTTCAAGAAGGCGCTGACCGATCTGGCGGTTTCCGTGCTCGGCCCGATCGGCAGCGAGATGCAGCGCCATCTGGCCGACCCGGCCGGCCTCGATGCCATCCTGGCGCGCGGCGCGGAACGGGCCGAGGCCTTGTCGCGGCCGGTGCTGGACGAGGTCTACCGCGTCGTCGGCTTCGTGCGCTAGGCGGGTCAGCGCCCGCCGGGAATCAGGGGATCGCCGGGGATCAGCGGGTCGTCCGGGTCCGCTTCGGGCGCGTCGAGATCGAAGGCGTTCGTCACCGGCGCGCCGGCACGTGGCTTGGCCACCGGCCGGCTGAGCCTGGCAAGGATGTCGTCGAGCTGTTCCAGCGAATGGTAGCGGATGGTCACGGCACCGCCCGCATCCTGCGCCTCGATCGTGACCCCGAGGCCGAGCAGCGCCGTCATCTCCCGCTCCAGCGCCCGGGTGTCGGTATCCTTTTCGGCAGCGTTCGAGGGCCCCGGCCGCGCGCTGCCGCGGGCCGACTTGGTGCTGGCCGCGAGCCGCTCGGCCTCGCGCACGCTCAACCCCTTCTCCGCCACCTTCCGGGCGATCTCCAGCGGCGCCTCGGCGCCCAGCAGGGCCCGTGCATGGCCGGCGCTGAGCCGCCCATCCAGCACCATCTCGCGCAGCTCGGGATCCAGGTTCAGCAGGCGCAGCGTGTTGGTGATGTGGCTGCGGCTGCGGCCGATGATGCCCGCCAGATCCTCGTGACGGTGGCCGAACTCCTCGATCAGCTTCTGGTAGGCCTCGGCCTCCTCGATGGCGTTCAGGTCCTGGCGCTGGACGTTCTCGACCAGCGCCACTTCCAGCATGGTGCGGTCGTCGAAATCCTTGACCACCACCGGCACTTCATGGAGCTGCGCCTGCTGGGCAGCGCGCCAGCGGCGCTCGCCGGCGATGATCTGGAAGCTGTCGGCGCGCTCCGGGTGGCGGCGGGCGAGGATGGGCTGGAGGACCCCGCGGTCCCGGATCGACTGCGTCAGCTCGTCCAGCGCCGCCGGGTCGAACTGGCGCCGGGGCTGGTAGGGGCCAGGTTCGAGCTGCTCAATCGGCACCAGCCGGGCGAGCTTGAGGCGGTCGAGTTCCGCCAGCTCGCCGCTGTCCTCGCCAAGCAGCGCGTCGAGACCCCGTCCCAGCCCGCGCTTGCGCGGATCGCGATCCGCCGCCATGCCGCCTCCTTCGGCCGCCTTACGCCGCCGCCCGCTCGCGCTTCAGCACCTCGGCCGCCAGATGGATATAGGCCTGTGCGCCGGCGCAGGCCATGTCATAGACGATGACCGGCTTGCCGTGGCTGGGCGCCTCGGAAATTCGCACGTTGCGCGGGATCACCGTGGTGTAGACCTTGGCCCCGAGATGGCCGCGCACATCGGCCGCCACCATCTCGGACAGGTTGTTGCGGCGGTCGAACATGGTCAGCACCACGCCCTGGATCTCCAGCCCCGGGTTCAGGCCGCGGCGCACGCGCTCGACCGTCCGCAGCAGGTGGGACAGCCCTTCAAGGGCATAGAATTCGCACTGCAGGGGCACCAGCACGGCGTCGGCGGCAACCAGCGCGTTCAGCGTCAGCAGCCCCAGCGAGGGCGGGCAGTCGATCAGCACATAGTCAAGGTCGGCCGGCAGCGCCGCCAGGGCTTGGCGCAGGCGGAACTCGCGCCGGTCGACCTGCACCAGCTCGATCTCGGCGCCGGCAAGGTCGGCCGAAGAGGGCACGACACACAGGCCAGGGATCGCCGTCGGCCGCAGCACGGCCTCCAGCGGCAGCCCATCGATCAGCGCGGCGTAGACATCGCGGGCGCGGGCGGCGCGGGCGACGCCAAGGCCGGTGGAGGCATTGCCCTGGGGATCGAGATCGATCAGCAGCACCCGCTTGTCGCAGGCCGCCAGCGCAGTGCCGAGATTGACGGCGGTCGTCGTCTTGCCGACACCGCCCTTCTGGTTCACCACGGCCAGCACCCGCGGCCGCCGCTTTGACTCAGGGCCTACGTGGTATGACTTACCGGGTTCTACCATCGGAGCCATGTTCGAAACCCTCCACAACGAGGATGGTGCCGTCGGCGCTACTGCGGCTCGGGACCTTGGTAAACCTTATATTCCACTGTTGCCTGGCAACCGTCAATTCCTCGTCGAGGCTGGCGCCCTTGAGGAACAGGCAGACCAGGTCATTCCGGCGGTATAGCGAGGCATGACTTAGGAGTTCCGTCAGGGAGCATAGGGCCCGGGCGGTTACAACATCAATATCTAGTAGGCCTACCGATTCAATACGACAAGCGTGAATCGTCACGGCGGCACCGGTGATGCGTGCGGCCTCGCGCAGGAAGGCGGCCTTCCGCTGATCGGCCTCCACCAGGTGGACATTGCGCGCGCCGAGGATGGCGAGAACCAGGCCAGGCAGGCCAGCGCCACTGCCAAGGTCCAGCAGTCCGCGGCTGCCCGCCGGGATCAGGGGCAGGAGCTGCGCACTGTCCAGGATGTGGCGGCACCAGGGATCGCGCATCGAGCCGGGACCGACCAGCTTGATGCGCTGGTTCCACTGCCTCAGCAGGTCAAGATAGGCCGTAAGCCTGTCCAATGTTTCACGTGAAACAGGGACTGCCGCCGCAAACTCCGCCGGCGTCATGCCGAGCGTCGCTCCTGCCTGCGCAGGTGCCGCAGCAGGGCGGTGATTGCGGCGGGTGTCATGCCGGGAATCCGCGCCGCCATGCCCAGGCTGGCCGGCCGCACACGCTCCAGCTTGTCCCGCAGCTCGGCCGACAGCCCGCCGATGGCGCGGTAGTCGAGGTCTGAGTCCAGCAGCAGCGCTTCGTCCCGCTCGAAGGCAGCGATGTCGGCTTCCTGCCTGTCGATATAGCCCGCATAGAGCGCATCGACCGCGACCTGCTCCGCGATAGCCGGGGCGACCTCGGCGAGTTGCGGCCAGAGCCGCGCCAACCCGTCCCAACTCACCCCCGGGAAGCGCAGGGCCTCGAAAGCCGAGCGGCGCCTGCCATCGGCGCTCACCCGCAGCCCCGCCGCCGCGAACTCAGCCGGTGTTGCGCTCAGGCTGGCGGCCAGGTGTCGCGCCCGCTCCAACGCCGCGCTCTTGACCGCAAAGCTGCGGGCCCTCACCGCTCCGACGCAGCCAAGCGAGAGGCCCAGTGGCGTCAGCCGCTGGTCGGCGTTGTCCGCCCGCAGCCGCAGCCTGTACTCGGCCCGGGAGGTGAACATGCGGTAGGGCTCGTCCGCACCCCGCGTCGTCAGATCGTCGATCATCACGCCGATATAGGAGTCGGTCCGCGACGGGCGGAAGCTGCGGCCGCCACCGCCGGCGGCCAGCGCCGCGTTCAGCCCGGCAACCAGCCCCTGCGCCGCAGCCTCCTCATAGCCCGTGGTGCCATTGATCTGCCCGGCGAGATACAGGCCGGGCAGCGCCTTCACCGCCAGGTCTGGCGTGAGCGCCCGCGGGTCGACGAAATCATACTCGATGGCATAGCCCGGACGCAGTATCCGCACCCGCTCCAGGCCGGGGATGGTGGCCAGCAGCGCGGCCTGCACCGCTTCCGGTAAGGCCGTGGAGATTCCGTTCGGATAGACCGTATCGTCATCCAGCCCTTCCGGCTCCAGGAAAATCTGGTGCCGGTCGCGCTCGGCGAACCGCACCACCTTGTCCTCGATCGAGGGGCAATAGCGCGGGCCGCTCGATTCGATCTGACCGCTGTAGACCGGCGACTGGTCCAGATTGGCGCGGATCAGCGCATGGCTTTCCGGTGTCGTCGCGGTGATATGGCAGGCAATCTGCGGCGTGTCGATCCGCATCGTCAGGGTGCTGAACGGCTCGGGCGGGTCGTCACCAAGCTGCCGGTCGAGCCCGGCCCAATCAATCGTTCGGCCATCGAGCCGCGGCGGCGTCCCCGTCTTCAGCCGCCCCAGCGGCAGCGCAAGCTTTGCCAGCGTCACCGCGAGGCCAACGGCCGGCGGCTCGCCCACCCGGCCGGCCGGAATCCGTGTTGGACCCAGATGGATCACCCCGCGCAGGAAGGTGCCCGTGGTCAGCACAACGGCACCGGCCCGCAAGCGCCGGCCTGCCGCCGTCACCACGCCGATGCAGCGCCCTCGGTCGAGGATCAGGTCCTCCACCGCGTCGGCGATAATCGTCAGCCCCGCCTGTGCCGCCAGCGCCGCGCGCATCGCGGCGGCATAGCGCGCCCGGTCTGCCTGGGCGCGCGGCCCCCGGACGGCCGGGCCCTTGCTCCGGTTCAGCATGCGGAACTGGATGCCGCCCTGGTCCGTCACCCGGCCCATCAGCCCGTCCAGCGCATCGATCTCGCGAACCAGATGGCCCTTGCCAAGCCCGCCAATCGCCGGATTGCAGGACATCGCCCCGATGGTGTCCAGCCGGTGGGTCAGCAGCAGCGTTCCTGCGCCAAGCCGCGCCGACGCCGCTGCCGCCTCGCAGCCGGCATGGCCACCGCCCACCACGATCACGTCAAACGCATCCATGACCCGCTTATAGGCCATGTTTCACGTGAAACAAGCCCGTGCTACTTGCCGATGCAGAAGCTGGAGAAAATCACGTCCAGCAGGTCCTCGACATCGACCACCCCAGTGACCCGGCCGATCTCGCGCAGGGCCAGGCGCAGCTCCTCGCCCGCCGCCGCCAGGTCCGGGGCGGTTCCATAACGGTCGAGGGCCGCCAAGGCCGCCTCCACCGCCTTGCGATGCCGCAGCCGAGTCAACACCCCGGCCCCGTCGCCCACCCGCTCCCGCGCCAGCGCCGCGAGGCGGTCGAGGAGCAGCGCGAGTCCGGTTCCCTCCCTGGTGGACACCGAGATGCTTCCCGCCGGCCCCCGTGGCTTGAGGTCCGACTTGTTCCACACCACTATATCTGGTGAGACGCCGGTAGGAGGCACCGGGATGTCCGGCGAGGTCACCAGGATCGTCAGGTCGGCCCCGGCGGCCCAGGCCCGGGCCCGCCGCACACCTTCCGCCTCCACCGCGTCCTCCGTGTCCCGCATGCCTGCGGTATCGGCCAGCACCACCATCACGCCGCCGAGGTCGAGCGCCACTTCCACGACATCGCGCGTGGTGCCGGGCCGGTCCGACACGATGGCCGCGGGCCTGCCGGCCAACGCATTGAGAAGGCTGGACTTCCCTACATTCGGCGCCCCAAGTATGGCGATCCGCAGGCCATCGCGGACGGCCGCGGCCCGCTGCGCCAGCGCCAACTCGCCTGCCATCTCCCGCCGCAGCGCCTCGACCCGGCCCGCCACCTCGGCCGGCAGATCGTCGGGCACATCCTCCTCGGCAAAATCGATCGCCGCCTCCAGCAGCGCCAGCGCCTGCAGCAGCGCGGCCCGCCAACCCTCGATCCGCCCGCTCAGCCCGCCTTCGAGCTGGGCCACCGCCTGCCGGCGCTGCGCATCCGTCCGGGCATCGACGAGGTCGCCGACGGATTCGGCCTCGGCCAGGTCCATCCGCCCATTGTCGAAGGCCCGCCGCGTGAACTCGCCAGGCTGTGCCGGCCGCAGCCCCAGGCCGGCCAGCGCTGCCGCCACCGCCGCCACCACGGCGCGGCCGCCATGGACCTGCAGCTCCGCCATATCCTCGCCGGTATAGGAGGCCGGCCCCGGAAGCCACAGCACCAGCGCCCGGTCGAGGATCTCGCCCTCACGCCTCAGCCGCCGCACCACCGCCCGGCGCGGCGCCGGC
>CAZEQG010000030.1:3269-13806 GCA_964514295.1 uncultured Alphaproteobacteria bacterium | reverse complement strand
TTGGCCCGCCGCCGGACGAGGTGCTGGTCTCGGCCGCCCGGCGAACGGTGGACAGGCGGGAGGGGCTGCGGCGGCGGCCTGGGGGCGTGCCGGACCTGCATGTCGAGCGCGGGCTCTGTCTTGCCGACGGCGCCAGGCTTCTGGAGCGGCTGCGGTCCTTGGGGCAGGGCGTGGGCTCGGTGCTGCTGATCGCCCACAGCCCGGGGATCGAGGAGCTGGCGGGCCTGCTGGCCGGCCCCCAGGCGGCCGAGGCTGCGGGCTGGACCAGGAAGTTTCCCACCGCCGCCTGCGCCGTGCTGGAAACGGCGGCACCCTGGCCGGCGCTGGCGGCCGGAAGCGCCCGGCTGGTGGCCTATCGCCGGCCGCGTGACGGTGAGCCGCCGGCCGCCCTCTAGACAGATTCCGCCAGTCATCTATCCTGCATTCAAACAGCGGAAGCCTGACCTTGCCGGACCATCGGGAAATCGAGCTCAAGCTGTCCTTCGATCCCAAGGACCGCGCCCTCCTCGCGCGCCATCCGCTGCTTCGGGGCCAGGCGCACCGGCCGGTCACCCGCCGCCTGGCGGCGCTCTATTTCGACACGCCCGATCTGGCCCTGAAACGGGCCGGCCTGTACTTGCGGCTGCGCCGCGACGGGCGGCGCATCGTGCAGACCGTCAAGCGCCAGGCCCCGGCAGGCCCGCTTCAGGACCGCGACGAGTTCGAGGCCGTGCTGGATGGGGAGACGCCGCGTCCGGAACTGGTGCCCGACCCCGATCTTCGCGCCTTCCTGTGCTCGGACGATGTGGGGCCGCGCCTGACGCCGGTTTTCGCCACCGATATTCGTCGCACCCGGCGGATGGTCAGCGACGGCCGCGGCGGCGAGGTCTGCCTGGATATCGATGTCGGCTCGATCCAGGCCGCATCCGGGGGCGAGGCGGCGGTGGCGGTGAACGAGATCGAGCTTGAGCTGCGCTCCGGTTCGGTCGACAGCCTGTTTGCCGTCGCCCTCGACCTGCAGCGCGACCTGCCGCTGCGCCTGGTGCCGTCGAGCAAGGCCGAGCGCGGCTATGGCCTGGTGGCGGGCGATCCGGCCGCTGCACCCGCCAAGGCCAGGGCGCCGGCGCTGGAGCCGGAACTGCCGGTGGGCAGGGCGATTGCCGCGGTGCTGGGCTCCGGCATCGAGCAGGTCATGGCGAATGAGGCCGCGGTGCGCGCCGGCATCGACCCCGAAGGCGTGCATCAGATGCGGGTCGGGCTGCGCCGCCTGCGTTCGGCCCTTTCGCTGTTCGCAGACGTGCTGGACCCCGCCCGGCGCCAGGCGATTTCCAGCGAACTCAAATGGCTGCAGTCCGCCCTTGGACCGGCCCGCGAACTGGATGTCTTCCGCGCCGAGGCGCTGGCGCCGGTGGCGGCGGCAATGGGCGAGGAGGACGGGCTCAGGCTGCTGGCGCGGCGCACCGATGTGGCCATCGCGCTGGCCTATGACGCGGCGCGCGGCGCCCTGGCATCGCCGCGCTACACCCGGCTGCTGCTGGAGCTGGCGCGCTGGCAGGCGGCGATCGCGGCCGATTCCGGTTTGTCCGGCCCGGTCGAGCCTTTCGCGGCGGCACTGCTGGAGAGGCGGCTGAAATCGGTGCGCAAGGCCGGGCGGGGCCTTGCCAGGGCCCCGGTGGAACGGCAGCACGACGTGCGGATTCGCTTGAAGAAACTTCGCTATGGCGCTGATTTTTTTCGCTCGATCTTCCATGAGAAACATGCCCGGCGGTTCATTGCCCGGATGGCGGCCGTGCAGGAAATTCTCGGCCATCTGAACGATGGGGCGGTGCTCGGCCGGGTGCTGGCGGGGGTCTGCGGCGGCGATCCGGCGCTGGCCCGGGCGGAGGGGCTGGTGCTGGGCTGGCATGCGCGGGCGCGGCAGGGCCAGCTTGACGGGCTGAAGGCGGCCTGGCGCCGCTTCGGCGAGGCCGAACCCTTCTGGCGCCCCGGTTAACCATTGCGCTATATCTCGGCGGCGATGACCGCCGACGAGGACAATGAACCGACCCGGCGCCGGCTTGCCGCCGGCGAACTGGAACAGGCGGTGCGTCTGCACAGCGATTTCCTGGCCGGGCGCACCGGCGGACGGCGGCTGAACATGACCCTGGCCGACCTGTCGCACCGCGACCTGATCGGGGTTGATTTCTCGCAGGCCGAGCTCGCCGGCGCCTCGCTGGTCGGCTGCGACCTGCGCGGCGCGCGGCTGCATGCCTGCGGGCTTTTTGCGGTCGACCTTACGGGGGCCAATCTGGCGGGGGCCGACCTCACGCGCTCCGACCTGCGCGGCGCCCGGCTGCGCGGCACCGACCTGACGAACGCGCTGATGATCGAGACCGACCTGCGCGACGGCACGCTGTACCGCCTGGACAAGAAGGGCAACTTCTCCTCTTTGGACTTCACCGCCCAGGCCACCCAGGGCGACACCGCGACCATGCGCGGGGCCGATTTCATGCGCGCCCGGCTGTCCGGCGCGCTGCTGCGCCAGACCGACCTGACCGATGCCAACCTGCGCGGCGCCAGGCTGGTGCGCGCCGACCTGTCCAACGCCTCCATGGTGGGCGTGAACCTGGAAGGGGCGGACCTGACGGAGGCCAACCTGACCGGCGTGAACCTGGTCGGGGCGGTGCTGCACGGCGCGATTCTCAACGCCACCAACCTGGAAGGTGCCGATCTTTGCGGCGCCCTCATCGACCAGGTCGACCTCAGCCGGGTCGATCTGGAGGATGTCGAGCTGCCGCGCCATTTCCGCCTGCTCGACATGGACCTGCAGGAGCTGCTGCGCCGCCATGTCGAATGGGTGGTCAGCGGCGGCAAGACGGGGCGGCGGGCGGTGCTGTCGCGCACCGACATGGCGCGCTTCGACCTGTCCTCGGCCGACCTGTCGGCCGCCCGCCTCGACCAGGCGGTGCTGCGCGAGGCGAATCTCGCCAACGCCGTGCTGGTGATGGCCGACATGTCGCAGTCGGACCTGCGCGGGGCCGACCTGTCCCAGGCTGACCTGCGCGGGGCGAACCTGCAGCGTGCGGTGCTGGCCGGGGCCACGCTGGTGGGCGCCCGCTTCGGGGCCGTGACCATCAGCGGCGCCACCAGCCAGCACTGGCCGGCCAATGCCAGCCACGCCCGCTTCGCCGGCGCCAACCTGACCGGCGCCAATTTCCGCGGTGCCAGGCTGGAACAGGCGGATTTCACCGGCTGCCTGCTGGGCCAGGCCGATTTCACGCAGGCCCGGCTGCTCGACGCCAAGTTCATGAATGCCGATGCCCGCACCGCCATCTTCGACAAGGCCGACCTGCGCGGCGTCAAGGGCCTGCCCCCCTCATGATCGGCGGCCTTGACGGCGCGGCCGCGCGCGCCTAACCCCCGGGCCCATGTCCCTGATCCAATCGCACAGGGTGCTGGTCACCGGCGCCGACGGCTTCATCGGTTCGCATCTGGTCGAGGCGCTGCTGGCGCGCGGGGCCGCGGTGCGGGCGCTCGTGCAGTACAATTCCTTCGGCCGCTGCGGCTGGCTCGACCATCTGCCGGCGGCGGCGCGGGCGGGGGTGGAGGTCGTCGCCGGCGATGTCCGCGACCGCACGCAGATGCGCAGCCTGGTTCAGGGCTGCGGCGTGGTCTTCCACCTCGCCGCGCTGATCGCCATTCCCTATTCCTACGCCGCTCCCGACAGCTACATCGACACCAACGTGAAGGGCACCCTGAACCTCCTGGAGGCGGCCCGCGAGCATGGCGTCGCACGCTTCGTGCAGACCTCGACCTCGGAGGTCTACGGCACCGCGCGCAGCGTGCCGATCACCGAGGAGCATCCCTGGCAAGCGCAGTCGCCCTATGCCGCCTCCAAGGCTGCGGCCGACCATCTGGCGCTGTCCTACAGGCTGAGCTTCGGGCTGCCGGTGGCGGTGGTCCGGCCCTTCAACACCTATGGCCCGCGCCAGTCCGCGCGGGCGGTGATTCCCACCGTGATCACCCAGATCGCCGCCGGCCGCAACGTCATCCGCCTGGGCGACCTGCGCCCGACCCGCGACTTCACCTTCGTCGCCGACACCTGCGCCGGCTTCATCGCCATCGCCGAGGCCGAGGCGGCGGTCGGCGAGGTGACCAATCTTGGCAGCGGCTTCGACATCTCGGTCGGCGACACCGCGGCGCTGATCGCCGAGCTGATGGGGGCGCAGGTCGCCATCGAACATGACCCTGACCGCCTGCGCCCGCCCGACAGCGAGGTCGAGCGCCTGCATGCCGGCATCGCCAAGGCGGCGCGGCTGGCCGGCTGGCGGCCGGACCATGGCGGGCCCGAGGGGTTCAGGCGCGGCCTCGCGCGCACCATCGAATGGTTTTCCGATCCCGCCAACCTGGCGCTCTATCCCGAGGGCTACCAGCGATGAGCTTCGATGCCGCCGCCATTGCCAGGCGGATCAAGGCGGTGCTGCCGCCGTCCAACCGGCCGGTCGCGCTGCATGAGCCGGTGCTGGGCGAGGCCGAGAAGCGGCGGCTGGCGGAGTGCATCGACAGCGGCTGGGTATCCTATGGCGGTCCGGCCGTGGCCGCCTTCGAGGGCGAGATTGCCCGGGTCTGCGGCACCCGCCACGCGGTTGCCGTGGTCAATGGCACGGTCGCGGTCGAGATGGCGCTGCGCCTTGCCGGCGTGCAGCCGGGCGACGAGGTGTTCTGCCCCGACCTGACCTTCGTGGGCACCGCCAATGCCATCGTGCATGTCGGCGCGGTGCCGCATTTCATCGACAGCGAGCGGGCGAGCCTTGGCCTGTCCCCGGCAGCGCTGGCGGCGCGGCTGGCGGAAGTGGCGGTGCGCCGGCCGCAGGGGCCGATCAACCGCGAGACTGGCCGGCTGATCTCGGCGGTGATGCCGATGCACACTTTCGGCCATCCCGTCGACATGGACGGGGTGAACCGCGTGGCCGCCGACTGGGGGCTCGCCGTGGTCGAGGATGCCGCCGAAGCCTTCGGCAGCCTCTATGGCGGCCGCCCCTGCGGCAGCCTGGCCCGGATCGGCGCGGTCAGCTTCAACGGCAACAAGGTGGTGACGACCGGCGGTGGCGGGGCGATCGTGACCGACGACGACGCCCTGGCCGCCCGCGCCCGGCATCTCACGACCACCGCCAAGCTGCCGCACCCCTATCTGTTCCTGCATGACGAGGTTGGATACAATTACCGATTGCCGGCGCTGAACGCCGCCCTGGGGCTGGCCCAGATGGAACAGTATGACGGCTTCCTCGCGGCCAAGCGCAGGCTCGCGGAGCGTTATGCCACGCTGTTCGCCGGCGACCCGGATGTCGAGTTCGTGGCCGAGCCGGCGGGCAGCCGCTCGCTCTACTGGCTGTGCGCCGTGCTGGTTCCCGACCGGGCGGCGCGCGAGGCGCTGCTGGCGGCAACCCATGCCGAGGGGCTTCTGACCCGCCCGGCCTGGACCCTGATGCACCGCCTTGCGATGTTTGCCGATTGCCCGCGCGGTGCGGTGCCGGTTGCCGAGATGCTGGAGGACCGGCTGGTCTGCCTGCCCTCCAGCGCCACCCTGGCCTAGCCCGTGACCGCGGGCGCGTCAGGCGATTTCCGCCTGCTCGCCGTGACCGGCGCGCGCGCCGACTGGGGGCTGCTGCGCTGGCCGCTGCTGGCGCTTGCCGGCGAGAAGGGCTTCACGGTCGAGGTGGCGGTGACCGGCATGCATCTGGCGCCGCTGTTCGGCAGCACCGTGGCCGAGGTGGAGGCGGCCGGGCTGCCGGTGGTGGAGCGGGTGGAAACCCTGCTGGCCGGCGATTCCGGCGTGGCCATGGCGAAGGCCGTGGCCCTCGGCATCCTCGGTTTCGCCGACGCCCTGGCGCGCCGCCGGCCGGACGGGCTGCTGCTGCTGGGCGACCGCTTCGAGGTGTTCGCCGCCGCCCAGGCCGCTTTCCTCCAGCGCATCCCGATCATCCATCTGTGCGGCGGCGACCTCACCGACGGCGCCCTTGACGATGCCATGCGCCATGCCATCAGCCACATGGCGGCCCTGCACCTGCCCTCCACCGCGGTGGCGGCGCGCCGCCTGGCCCGGCTGGGGGCCGATCCGGCGCGGATCGTCGTGGTCGGCAGCCCTGGTCTCGACATCCTGACGCGCGGCCGGCTGCCCGACCGCGCCGCGGTGGAGCGGGCCCTGGGCTTTTCCTTGCGCCGGCGCAACCTGCTGGTGACCTTCCATCCGGCCACCCGCGAAGGTGAGCCGCTGGTCCAGCTTGCCTGCCTGCTGGAGGCGCTGGACGCGCTCGGGCCGGAGGTCGGCCTGATCATCACCCAGCCCAACGCCGATGCCGGCGGCCGCGCCATCGCCGAGGCACTGGCCCGCTTCGCCGAAGAGCGCGAGCATGCGATCCTGCGTGCCTCCCTCGGCCAGACCCTCTATCTTGGCGTCATGGCCCAGGTTGATGCGGTGGTCGGCAATTCCTCCAGCGGCCTCTACGAGGCACCGTCGCTGGCCAAGCCGACGGTGAATATCGGCAGCCGCCAGGATGGCCGGCTGAAGGCGGCCAGCGTCATCGACTGCCCGGCCGAGGCACCGGCGATCGTCGCTGCGATCGGCCGCGCCCTGGCGCTGGACTGCAGCGGCGTCGAGAACCCCTATGGCGACGGTCACGCCAGCGAGCGCATCGTCGCCGCCCTGCGCCGCTTCCGCGAGCCCGGCGCCCTGGCGCCGCTGCCCTTCCATGACGGCTGAACCCGCCTTCGTGCTGCTGGGCGGCGGCGGCCATGCCCGGGTGGTGGCCGAGCTGCTGCGCTGCCTGGGCCGGCCGGTCCTCGGCATTGTCGCCCCCGATCCGCCGCGCTTCGGCGACCTGCCGATGCTGGGCGAGGCGCCGGAGCTTGATCCTGCCGCCGTGGCCCTGGCCAACGGCATCGGCTATCCCGGCGGGGATGGCCGGGCGCGACACCGCGCCTTCCTGGACTGGCGCGGACGTGGCTTCGCCTTTCCGCCACTGGTCCATCCCTCGGCGGTGCTGGCGCGCGGGATCGCGCTGGCGGCCGGCTGCCAGGTCCATGCCGGGGCGGTGCTGCAGCCCGGCGTGGAGCTGGGCGAGAACGTCATCGTCAACACCCGCGCCGCCATCGACCATGACTGCCGGCTGGGCGCGCACGCGCATGTCGCCCCGGGGGCCGTGCTGTGCGGCGGTGTCGCGGTCGGGGAGGGGGCGGTGGTTGGCGCCGGGGCGGTGCTGCTGCCCGGCGTGACGATCGGCGCCGGGGCGGTGGTGGCGGCCGGCGCGGTCGTCACCGCCGATGTCACCGCCGGCGCCCGGGTTGCCGGCGTGCCGGCAAAGATCCTGGCATGACCCGCGTGCTGCTGATCGCCGAGGCCGGGGTGAACCACAACGGCGACCCCGAACTGGCGCTGCGGCTGGTCGATGCCGCCGCCGATGCCGGGGCCGATGTGGTGAAGTTCCAGACCTTCCGGGCCGAGGCACTGGCGGCGGTCGCGGCACCCACGGCCGGCTATCAGGCGGCCGCCGGCGAAGGGGCTTCGCAGCTTGCCATGCTGCGCCGCCTGGAGCTGTCGCAGGCCGCCCACCGGGCCGTGGTGGCGCGCTGCCGGGAGCGTGGCATCGCCTTCCTGTCCAGCCCCTTCGACGCGGAGTCCCTGGCCTTCCTGGTGGACGGGCTGGGGCTCGGGCGGATCAAGCTGGGCTCGGGCGAGCTGACCAACGGGCCACTGCTGCTGGCGGCCGCGCGCAGCGGCAGGCCGGTGATACTGTCGACCGGCATGGGCGATCTTGCCGAGGTGGCCGAGGCGCTCGGCGTGCTCGCCCATGGCTATGCCGGGCGCGGCACCCCGTCCGGGCGCGGCGATTTCGCGGCGGCGCTGGCCGATCCGGCGGCCCGCGCGCTGCTGGCCGAGAAAGTCGTGCTGCTGCACTGCACCACGCAATATCCCGCCCCGGTCGACCAGGCGAACCTTGCCGCCATGGCCACCATGCGGCACGCCTTCGGCGTCCCGGTCGGCTATTCCGACCACACGCCGGGCACCGCGGTTGCCATCGCCGCGGCGGCGCTGGGGGCGGTCGCCATCGAGAAGCATTTCACGCTGGATCGCAGCCTGCCGGGCCCGGACCACGCGGCCTCGCTGGAGCCCGGCGAGCTGGCGGCGATGATCGCCGATATCCGGGCGGTGGAGCGGGCCATCGGCGACGGCGTGAAGCAGGCCCAGCCGGCTGAACTCGCGAATGTCGCGGTCGCCCGCAAGAGCCTGGTCGCCGCCCGGCCGATCGCGGCGGGCGAGGTCATCGGCCCGGATGCCATCGCCGCCAAGCGGGTGGGCGGCGGCCTGTCGCCGATGGAGCACTGGCGGCTCATCGGCAGTGTCGCCGGCCGCGCCTATGCCGCCGACGAGCCGATCGAGGGCTGACCCGGGCGAACAGAATGTGGTGGATTGCAGCCACCGGGCGCACTGCTTGTTGACGGGCCGGGGCGCTGCCGATATAGCACTCTGAAGCAGTCCCTGGCCCGGTCGCGCGGGCCTGAGCGCATGTGGAGTGGCGATGCGTCCCTTGTCGGTCATGACGGTGATCCAGGTCGAGATCACCAACGCCTGCTACCTGAAATGCGCCAATTGCACGCGCCATGTCGGCCATCACCGCAAGCCCTTCTTCATGGAGCTTGACCAGGTGCGCCGGGCGATCGATTCGCTGGAAGGTTTCCCCGGCCGCATCGGCCTGATGGGCGGCGAGCCGACCATGCACCCGAAATTCGCCGAGATCTGCAAGATCTACCAGGAGATGATCCCGGACCGGCGCCGCCGCGAGTTCTGGACGTCGGGCTGGCGCTGGGACGAATACAAGGACGTGATCAACGAGACCTTCGATCCGGACCTGATCGCGTTCAACGATCACACCGCGCCGGGCGGGCGCCACCAGCCGCTGCTGGTGGCGATCGACGATGTCGTCGATGACAAGGCCCTGATGTGGAACCTCATCGACAATTGCTGGATCCAGAACCAGTGGTCAGCCTCGATCACGCCGAAGGGCGCCTTCTTCTGCGAGGTGGCGGCGTCGGTCGACTACCTGTTCGCCGGCGAGGGTGGCTGGCCGGTCGAGAAGGGCTGGTGGAAGCGTGTGCCGGCCGATTTCAAGAGCCAGTCCGAGCGGCTCTGCGTGAAGTGCAGCGGCGCCCTGCCGCTGCAGCGGCCCTCTGACGGGTTTGGCGGGCGCCATGGCCCGACCATCGACGTGATCTCGAAGGGCAATGTCGAGCGGCTGCGGGCACTGAAGTCGCCCAAGGTCGCGCGCGGCCATTTCGAGGAGTACGACAAGAAATACACGATGGAAGACCTGCAGAAGAACATCGAGGACTGGAATCCCTCGCACTTCCGCGACTTCATCGCCCATCGCCCCGAAGACGTGCCGCGCACCGGCACCGACGCCGACTGACCATGGCCGAACGGGTCGGCGGGCCGCAGAGCCTGGCCGACAAGGCGATCAGTGGCGCCCGCGCCTTCTGGTACGCCGTCAGCGAGCCCGCCCTTCTGGCGGCGGCGCGCGAAGTTCACGGCTGGCGATATGCCGATCCTGAGGCGCGGCCGCTGATCAGCGTCTATGTGCCGACCTATAACCGCGCCGAACTGCTGCTGGCGCGCGCCGTGCCGAGCGTGCTGGCGCAGACCTACCGTAATTTCGAGTTCATCATCCTCGGCGACTGCTGCACCGACGACACCGCCGCCCGGGTGGCGGCCGTCGGCGACCCGCGCATCCGCTTCCACAACCTGCCGGCGCGCGGCTACCGCTATCCGCCGACGGCGGAGAACCACTGGTTCGCCGGGCCGGTGGTGGCCGCCAACGCCGCCCTCCGCCTGGTGCGGGGGGACTGGATCGCGCGCATCGACGACGACGACCTGTGGACGCCCGATCACCTGGAGGTGCTGCTGGCCCACGCCCAGGCCCATGACCTGGAATTCGTCTCGGCCGCCTATGAGCGCGAGCGCGACGGCCTGCGCGAGGTGGTTGACTGCCGGGGCGAGATGCCGCGCATCGGCGGCACCCAGACCTGGCTCTACCGCAGTTATCTCAGCCTTTTCCGCTACAACATCGATTGCTGGCGCAAGGCCTGGAACCGGGTCAACGACACGGACATCCAGGACCGCATGTGGAAGGCCGGTGTGCGGATGGGCTTCCTCGACCGCGTGGTGGCGCAGATCCTGCCCCGGCCGGGCGACACCACCATCGGCCTGCAGGCCTATCTGCGCCGGCAGGACGAGATGCAAGAGCATTTCCGGTTCTAGGCCATGGCCGGCCCGCCACCCGCCTGCCTGATCCTGGGCCGCGGCTCGATCGGCGAGCGCCATGGCCGCGTCCTGGCCGCCCTTGGGCACCGCGTGGCCTTCGCCTCCCGGCGCGCAGGCGTCACGCTGGAGCAGGGGCTGGCCGACGGCCCCGGCTATGTGGTGGTGGCGACCGAGACGGCCGACCATGGCCCGGCCCTGGCCCGGCTTGCCGCCGCCGGCTATGCCGGGCAGGTGCTGGTGGAAAAGCCGCTGCTGGCGGCACCC
>CAZEQG010000030.1:0-3211 GCA_964514295.1 uncultured Alphaproteobacteria bacterium | reverse complement strand
TGGTCATGCGCCTTCGCGCGGCCCTGGCCGGGCGGCGGGCGCTGGCGGCGCAGTTCTATGTCGGCCAGTACCTGCCGGAATGGCGGCCGGGCCGCGACTGGCGGGCGGGCTATTCGGCCGATGCCGGAGGGGGCGGCGGCGCCCTGCGCGATCTCAGCCACGAGCTTGACCTTGCGCTGTGGCTGCTGGGGCCGGCCCGGCGGGTGGCGGCGGCCGGCGGCAGCCTCAGCCACCTTGCCACCAGCGCCGACGATATTGCCGCCCTGCTGCTGGAGACACGGGACTGCCCGGCGGTGACCATCCAGCTCAACCTCCTCGACCGCCGCACCCGGCGCGAGATCATCGTGGTCTGCGACGACGCCACCATCGCCGCCGACCTGGTGGCCGGCACGCTGACGGTCGACCGGGCACCGCCGGAGCCTGTCGCCGCCGGCCGCGACGACAGCTATGCCGCGATGCACCAGGCGGTGCTGGGCGGCGGCGGCGAGGCCTGCACGGGCGCCGAGGGGCTGGCCGTGGTGGACCTGATCGCCCGCGCCGAGGCTTGCCGGTGGGCGGCGCCGTGACGCGCCTGTGCACGATCTGCGCGCGCGGCGGCTCCAAGGGCGTGCCGGGCAAGAACCTGCGGGTGATCGCCGGCCGGCCGCTGCTGGCGCACTCCATACTTCAAGCGCAGGCGACGGGGCTGTTCGACCTGATCGCGGTCAGCAGCGACGACCCGGCGATCCTGGCGGCGGCTGAGGAATGGGGGGCGGGGCTTGCCATCCCGCGTCCGGCCGAGCTTGCCACCGACACCGCGCCGAAGCTGCCGGTGATCGCACATGCCGTGCGCGCTGCCGAGGCGCATGCGGGCATGCGCTTCGACATCCTGTGCGACCTCGACGCCACCTCGCCGCTGCGCCTGCCGGCGGACATCGCGGCCTGCGTGGCCCTGGTGGAGGAGGGGGCGGGAAATGTGATCACCGCGGCGCCGGCCCGCCGCTCGCCCTATTTCAACCTGGTCGAGCTTGATGCCGCGGGCGTGCCGCGCCTGTCCAAGCCGCTGCCGCAGGGGGTGGCGCGGCGGCAGGATTCCCCCGCCTGCTTCGACATGAACGCCTCGATCTATGTCTGGCGGCGCGACCCCTTCCTGGCCGCCCCGCATGTCTTTGCCGACCATACCCGCCTTCATGTGATGCCGGCCGAGCGGTCGCTCGACATCGACGACGCGCTCGACTTCGAGATCGTGAAGTTCCTGATGGAGCGACGCCATGGCTGACTATGCCCGCCTGTTCGATCTTGCCGGCAAGGTGGCGGTGGTGACCGGTGCGGCCGGCAATCTCGGCCCGCATTTCTGCGCCGCGCTGAAGGATCATGGGGCGCGCGTGGTGGCGGTGGACCTGGCGGCCCCGGCGCTGGATGTGGACCTGGCGCTGGCCTGCGACGTGGCCGATCCGGACGCTGTCGCGGCCATGGTGAAGGCGGTGCTGGCGCGCTTCGGGCGGATCGACGTGCTGCACAACAATGCCGCCACCAAGGGTGACGACCTCGCCGCCTTCTTCGAGCCGGCCGAAACCTACTCGCTCGCCACCTGGCGGGCGGTGATGGCGGTGAACCTCGACGGGCTGTTCCTGGTGGCGCAGGCGGTCGGCCGCGCCATGGCGGAAGCGGGCGGCGGCTCGATCATCCAGACCGGATCGATCTATGGCGCCGTCGGCCCCGATCCGCGCATCTACGAGGGCTCGCACTATCTCGGCCGGCAGATCAACACGCCGCCGGTTTATTCCGCCTCGAAGGCCGGGCTGGCGGGCCTCACCCGCCACCTTGCCACCATCTGGGGGCCGCGCGGGGTCAGGGTGAACACGCTGACCCTGGGCGGTGTCGCGACCGGCCAGAACAGCGCCTTCACCGAGCGCTACGCCGCGCGCGTGCCACTCGGCCGGATGGCCCGGCCGCAGGATGTCGTGGGGGCGCTGGTGTGGCTTGCCTCCGATGCCTCGGCCTATGTCACCGGGCAGAACATCATGGTCGATGGCGGCTGGACCGCCTGGTGACCGGCGGCGGCCACGTCAGGCCGCTTCGAAGCCCTGCATGACGTCCCGCGTCGCCGCCAGGGCGGCCGCCTCGGCGGCGCGGTAGCGGCGGGCGAGTTCCCGCCCCAGCGGCGTCAGGCTGGCCCCGCCGCCCCGGCTGCCGCCGACCTGGGCGGCCACCAGCGGCTGGCCGGTCAGGCGGTTCAGCTCCTCCACCAGCAGCCAGGCGCGGCGATAGGACATGCCCATCGCGCGCGCGGCGGCGCTGATCGAGCCGTGCTGGGCGATGGCCGCCAACAGCTCGACCTTGCCGGGACCAAGCCTGCGGTCCTCGGCAAAATCGATGCGCAGCGAAATCCGGGCCATGACCCCTCCATGATGTCCGATGGAGCAGACCGCTTGGCACAGGGCCGATCAACGGTGTATCCAGATGTATATTACGCGGAGTGCCCGATGCGAAGCTTGTTGCGGGTCCTGGCGGCGGCGGCCCTGGCCATGGCGCCCTTCCTGCCCGCACCGGCGCGGGCGCAGGATGCGGTGGTGTTCGCCGCCGCCAGCCTGAAATCCGCGCTGGACGAGGTGGCGGCCGGCTGGGCCGGACGGGCCGCCATCTCCTACGCCGCCAGTTCGGCCCAGGCGCGCCAGATCGAGCAGGGGGCGCCGGCCGACCTGTTCCTGCCGGCCGATCTGGATTGGATGGACTACCTCCAGCAGCGCGGCCTGATACGTGCCGACAGCCGGGTGAACCTGCTGGGCAATGCCATGGTGCTGATCGCACCGGCGGGTTCGGCCGTGCGGGCCAGCCTCGCGCCTGGCCTTGACCTCGCCGGGCTGCTGGGCGGCGGGCGGCTGGCCATCGCCCAGGTCGACAGCGTGCCGGCCGGCAAGTATGGCCGTGCCGCGCTGGAACATCTCGGGCTGTGGGAGGGCGTGAAGCACCGCCTGATCCAGACCGCCCATGTCCAGGCGGCGCTGGTTCTGGTGGCACGGGGGGAGGTGCCGCTGGGCATCGTCTACCGCACCGACGCGGCGGCGACGCCGGCGGTCGGCGTGATCGACAGCTTTCCGGCCGCAAGCCATCCGCCGATCGTCTACCCCGCCGCCCTGACGGCCGCCTCGGCCCGGCCGCGCGCCGGGGCGTTCCTTGCCCATCTGCGGGCGCCCGCGGCCGCCACCATCTTCCGCCGCCACGGCTTTTC
>CAZEQG010000029.1:0-14018 GCA_964514295.1 uncultured Alphaproteobacteria bacterium | reverse complement strand
CAGCCCGCTTGCCCCCGCCCGCCAGCGCCTGGCCTATGACGAACTGCTGGCCAACCAGCTTGCCCTGGCCCTGGTCCGCCAGCGCCAGCGCGACCTGCCGGGACGGTCGCTGGCCGGCGACGGGCGCCACCGCCGGCCGGTGGAGGCTGCCCTTGGCTTCAGGCTGACCGCCGCCCAGGAACGCGCCCTGGCCGAGATCACCGCCGACATGGCCGCCCCCTTGCGCATGATGCGCCTGCTGCAGGGCGATGTCGGCAGCGGTAAGACGGTGGTGGCGCTGCTCGCCATGCTGGCCGCTGTCGAGGCCGGGGCGCAGGCCGCGCTGATGGCCCCGACGGACCTACTTGCGCGGCAGCATTTCAACACGATCAAACCGTTGTGTGACGCTGCTAATGTTGCCGTGGAACTACTGACCGGCCGCGAGAAAGGTAGTGCCAGGGCCGGCGTGCTGGCCAGGCTCGGCGATGGCAGCCTGCCGCTGGTGATCGGCACCCACGCGCTGTTCCAGGAGGAGGTGGGCTTCGCCGATCTGGGCCTGGCGGTGATCGACGAGCAGCACCGCTTCGGCGTCCACCAGCGCCTGCAGCTTGCCAGCAAGGGCCGCGCGGTCGATGTGCTGGTGATGACGGCGACGCCGATCCCACGCACCCTTACCCTCACCGCCTACGGCGATCTCGACGTCTCGCGGCTGACCGGCAAGCCGCCGGGGCGCAAGCCCGTGGACACCCGCACCGTGCCGCTGACGCGCATCGAGGAGGTGATCGCGGCCGTCGGCCGGCGCATCGCCGAGGGCGGCCGGGTCTACTGGGTATGCCCGCTGGTGGAGGAGAGCGAGAAGGTCGACCTCGCCGCCGCCGAAGAGCGCTTCCAGGTCCTCAATGGCCGCTTTCCCGGCCGGGTTGCGCTTGCCCATGGCCGGCTGAAGGGAGCCGAGAAGGACCGCGCCATGGCTGCCTTCGCCAGCGGCGCGGCCAGCATCCTGGTCGCCACCACGGTGATCGAGGTCGGCGTGAACGTGCCCGAGGCGACGGTGATGGTGATCGAGCAGGCCGAGCGCTTCGGCCTTGCCCAGCTTCACCAGCTTCGCGGCCGGGTTGGCCGCGGCGACCGGGCGGCCGCCTGCCTGCTGCTCTACGAGGCGCCGCTGAGCCAGACAGCACGGGCACGGCTCGACATCCTGCGCCGCACCGAGGACGGTTTCATCATTGCCGAGGAGGATCTGCGGCTGCGCGGGGCGGGCGAACTGCTCGGCACCCGCCAGTCGGGGCTGCCGGCCTTCCGCCTCGCCGATCTCGCCGTGCATGGCGAGCTGCTGGCGGCGGCGCGCGACGATGTGAAGCTGGCGCTGTCCCGCGATCCCGCCCTCGCCTCGCCGCGCGGCCAGGCGCTGCGGGTGCTGCTCTACCTGTTCGAGCGCGACGCCGCGGCCAGGCTGCTGCGCTCGGGCTGAACCATGCAGCGGTTCACCGCCAGCGCGGCCGCCGCGGTGGCAAGGAAGGCCAGCGCCATGGGCAGGGCGGTGCCGTCGTGGAACTGCGCCACCACCGCCGCCGCCAGGGCGCCGAAGGCGAATTGCAGGAAGCCGTAGAGCGCCGAGGCGGTCCCGGCCAGATGCGGGTGGCGGGCAAGCGCGCCGCTGACCGCATTGGGCTGGGTGAAGCCGACCATGGACAGCACCAGGAACAGCAGCGCCAGCAGCCCGGGAAAGCCGCCCCAGCCGGTCGCCGCGCACAGCGTCAGCCCGGCCGCCAGCAGGGCATTGGCCAGCACCGCGGCGCGCAGCACCACGGCCGGCGCGATGCGGCTGACCAGCCGCCGGTTGAGCTGGCTGGCGGCGATCAGCCCGGCCGCATTCATCCCGAACAGCCAGCCGAAATTTCCCGGCGCCACGCCATAGGTCTCGATGAACAGCGAGGGCGAGCTGGCGATATAGGTGAACATTCCGGCCTGCGAGACCGTGCCCGACAGCATATGGCCCATCACCGCCGGATCGCGCAGCAGCCGCCAGTAGCCGCTGGCGACCGATGACCCGCCCGGCGGGCGCTGTGGCGCGGTCTCGGCCAGCACCAGCCGGCTGGCGGCAAGGCAGGCGGCGCCGAACAGCGCCAGGATCCAGAAGATCACGCTCCAGTCGGCGAGTTCCAGCACCACCCCGCCGGCCAGCGGCGCCAGGATCGGCGCCACGCCCATGACCAGCATCAGCAGCGAGAACATGCGCGCCGCCTCGACCGGCCCATGCAGGTCGCGCACGATGGCGCGCGCGATCACCGGCCCGGCGCAGCCTCCCAGCCCCTGGACCAGGCGGCCGACGATCAGCATCTCGATGCTGGTGGCAAGCGCGCAGGCGGCCGAGGCCGCGATGTAGACGGCAAGCCCCGCGGCCAGCGGCAGCCGCCGCCCGAAGCGGTCCGACAGCGGCCCCCAGCCGAGCTGGCCGAGGGCGAGCCCGGCCAGGAAAGCCGACAGGGTGAGCTGCACCGAGGCGGCATCCGTGGCGAACACGCGCGTCAGGTCGGGCAGGCTCGGCAGGTACATGTCGACCGACATCGGCGCGAAGGCGGTCAGCGCCCCCAGCACCAGGGTCAGCCGCAGCGGGCTGCGGGCGCTCATTCGTAGTCGGCCGGCCGGCGCGACGGCGGGGTTCCAGCGGGAGCCACGATGCCGAGCGAGATTACCAGCTTCAACCCGTCCTCCACCGGCAGCTTCAGGGGCACCACATCCTCTGGCGGCACGAACAGCAGGAAGCCCGATGTCGGGTTCGGCGTCGTCGGCACATAGACGGCAATATGGTCGGGGCCGGTGCGCTGGGCCACCTCGCCGCCCGGCCTGCCGGTGACGAAGGCGATGGTCCAGGCCCCCCGGCGCGGATACTCGATCAGCACGCACTGGCGGAAGGCGTTGGACTTCTGCGCCAGCACCGCCTCCATCACCTGCTTGACCGCGCCATAGAGCGAGCGGATCACCGGCGTGCGCGACAGCAGCTTCTCGCCGGTGCCGACGATCCAGCGCCCGACCAGCCCGGCAGCGAAGAAGCCGATCAGGGCCAGGCCGAACAGCAGCACCAGCACGCCCAGCCCGGGCAGGCTGAAGGGCAGATAGGTCTCAGGGTTGTAGCGCAGCGGGATCAGCGGCCGCACCCTGCTGTCCACGAAGTCGAGGATCAGCCAGCACAGATAGACGGTGATCCCGAGCGGCGCGGTGACCAGCACGCCGGTCAACAGATAGGCCCGCAGCCGCTGCAGCAGCCCGCTCACAGGAACGCCTCCATCGCCGCCAGGGTTTCGGCCGGCGCCTCCTCGGGCAGGAAATGGCCGCTGGGCACGCTGTGCCCCTGGAGCGGGCCGGCCACCCGGTCGCGCCACACCGCGAGCACGTCGTAGCGCCGGGCGACCAGCCCCTTCGCACCCCACAGCACCAGCAGGGGGCAGGCGATCCTGGCCGTCTCCAGGTCTGCCCGGTCGTGCACCAGATCGATCCCGGCGGCCGCGCGATAGTCCTCGCAGGTGGCATGGATCGTGGCCGGGCTGGCGAAGCAGCGCAGATATTCCGCCACCACCGGCGGCGGGAAGGCGCCCGGGTCGCGGCCCCAGTGCCCGAGCTTGCTGCGCAGCCAGAATTCCGGATCGCCGCCGATCATGCGCTCGGGCAATGGCGCTGCCTGGGTCAGGAAGAACCAGTGATAGTAGCCGGCGGCGAAATCCTGGTCGGTCGTCTCGTACATGTGCAGGGTCGGGCAGATGTCCATCACCACCAGCTTCTCCACCGCCTGCGGATGGTCGAGCGCCAGCCGGTGGGCCACCCTGGCGCCGCGGTCATGCCCGGCGAGCCTGAAGCGGGGAAAGCCGAAGCCCGCCATCAGCGCCACCATGTCCTGCGCCATGGCGCGCTTGGCGTAGGCGGCATGGGCCGGGCCGCCGGGCGGCTTGCCGCTGTCGCCATAGCCGCGCAGGTCGGCAGCGATCACGGTGAAGCGCTTGGCCAGGGCGGGGGCGATCTTGTGCCACATCAGATGGGTTTGCGGGTAGCCGTGGAGCAGCAGCAGCGGTGGGCCGGCACCGCCGCGCTCGCCATGGATCACGCAGCCCGCAGTGGCGACGTCGAAGGTCTCGAATCCAGAAATTCTCATGCCGCGCAATGTAGCCTCGGCCCCACACTGCCGCCATGACGGAATTCGGCCTTGCCCTGCGCCATCACTGGACCCTCGATCCGGCCGTGGCCTTCCTCAACCACGGCAGCTATGGCGCCACCCCGAAGCCCGTTCTGGCGGCCCAGCAGCGCTGGCGTGCGCTGATCGAGGCCGAGCCGGTGGACTTCTTCTCCCGCCGGCTGCCCGGCTTCCTGCGCGCGGCGGCGGCGCGGCTCGGCAGCTATCTGGGTGTGCCGGGGGAGGATGTCGTCTTCGTCGACAATGCCACGGCGGGGGCGAATGCGGTGCTGCAGTCGATCGCCCTCAAGCCCGGCGACCGGGTGATGATCCACGCGCAGACCTATGGCGCCGTGCGCAACGCGGTGCTGCACTGGGCCGGGCGTGCCGGGGCCGAGGTTGACGTCGTGCCGGTGCCCTTTCCCTGGCGCGGCGAGGATCTGGTGGCGCCCTTCCGGGCCGCGCTGACCGACCGCACGCGCCTCGTGATCCTGGATCACATCACCTCTCCCACCGCCATGATCTACCCGGTGGCGGAGATCATTGCCGCCATCGCCCCGGTGCCGGTGCTGGTCGACGGCGCCCATGCGCCCGGCCAGATCGACCTCGACCTCGGGCGGCTCGGGGCCACCTGGTACACCGGCAACGCCCACAAATGGCTGTGCGCGCCGAAGGGAGCCGCCTTCCTGTGGGCGGCCCCGGCGGCCCAGGCGATGCTGCATCCGACGGTCATCTCGCATGGCTGGTCGAAAGGCTTCCGTGCCGAGTTCGACTGGACCGGCACGCGCGATCCCTCGGCCGCGCTGTGCGTGCCCGACTGCCTGGACTTCCGCGATCAGATCGGCGGCGACGCGGCGATCAAGGCCGGCAGCCGCGACCTGGCGCGAGAGGCCGCAGCGATGCTGGCGGCTGCCTGGAACACCGAGACCGGCGGCCCCGAGGAGGGATTCGCCGCCATGCGCATGGTCCGCCTGCCGGTGAGCGGAAGCTTCGTCCAGGCCGACGCGATCGCCTTCCGCGACCGCCTGTTCGCCGAGCACCGGGTGGAGATCCCGGTGAACGCGCTGGCCGGCGGGCTGTGGTGCCGGCTGTCGGCGGCACCCTATAACGCCCCGGCCGATTATGAGCGGCTGGCAATGGCGGTGCGCGCCCTGGCCTGAGCGGAGCCCCCCCCGCGCGTTCGGCGGATTGCGCTTGCTCCGGGCCGCGGCAGTGCCATCATCGCGGTCATGGCGGAAGCGCTCAGCGACATCCAGGAGGAGATCGAGGGGCTCCTGCGGGCGGGACTGGCGGACCGTTTCGCCGATCCCACCGTCGAGCGCATTCGCGAGCTGCTGCCCCGCCTGCTCGACCCCAAGGGAAGCGGCTCCCTGTCGCTGCTGACCGGGCTGAAGCGGGCGACCGGCGCCGCCTTCGGGCAGAGCCGCCGCAGCTTTCTTGCCATCCTCGACGAGGAGGTGCTGCCGGCGGTGGCCGAGCGGGTGCTGGCGCAGGCCCCCACCCCCGGGCGCGACGACCGGCCAGGGCGCGGCGACCTGATCGCCAGCGCCGAACTGCTGGTGGTGCTGCGCAAGGGCCTGGCGCGGATCGGCCAGGATGCCAGGGCGCGCGCGCATATCGAGATGACCGGCCGGCGCCTGCTGGAGCGGACCCGCGCCTATGCCGAGCAGATCGGGGCCGGGCTGGAGGCCGGCGATCATCCGGACATCGCCGTGCTGGTGCGCGACCTGACGCGGATCGAGATCATCCGCTGGGTGCTGGAGGCGCTGGAGCGGCCGCAGGAGGTGGCGGCGGTGACCTCGCAGTTCCGCGCCTTTTCGCGCCAGGTGCTCAAACGGGCGGGAGATGTGGTGGCGCGCTACATCCACCAGCGCGACATGAAGGCACGCTACGACACCGCCTCGGTGACGGTGCAGGTCGACGATCTGGTCACCCTGATCGAACAGGTGATGGACAGCGAGCGGGAGGCGATGGCGGCCAGCGCCGACGACCCCTATGCGGTCGCCCTCGGCGCCGAGGTGGTGCTGACCTTCCTGCGCCGCATGGCGGCCCTGGCCGGCGTGGTGTTCGAGGAGATCCGCGAATCGCTGATGACGGCCCAGGGGCTGGACCAGGCCTCCATCGAGGGGCGGCTGAAGCATCTGGAGCGGCTCTATCACCTGTGCGCCCGGCTCGGCGCACCGGAGGCCGGGCCGGCGGCGCGCGAGGTGATCCAGGAGATGCGCGCGCGCGTGCTCGAGGTTGCGCGCGACGGTGCCGGCTGGCTCGCCCAGCGCCTGGAGGCCCGGGTGCCGGCCAAGGACCTGGCGCCGCAGGTGGCCTGCATCGCCACCCTGTTCGCCTTCAGCGCCAAGCAGGGCTGGGCGCGCGAGGCCGATGCCATCCGCGAGACGCTGAAACAGCGTTTCGGCTCCGCCCTCGGCCTGTGAGGCCCGTCCGGACCCATGGCACGAGGCGCTGCCGCGCCTCCTGGTTCGACGGGGCTCACCACGAGGCGACTGGGGGAGCGGCGTTCTTTGGTGAAGCTGCCCCACCCTCCCATTCCGCCTCACCCTGAGCCTGTCGAAGGGCGAGGCGGCCGCACCGGCGGTGCCGCGCCTCATGGTTCGACTAAGCTCACCATGAGGCGACTGGGAGGGTGGCGTTCTTTGCTGAGGCTGCTGCCAACCTTCCATTCCGCCTCACCCTGAGCCCCTCATCCCGAGCCCGTCGAGGGACGAAGGGGGAGGCGGCCGCACCGGCGGTGCCGCGCTCATTGTTCGACCAGGCTCACCATGAGGCGGCTGGGGTAGTTATGCCACCGGCACGGCGGTGCCGATCATGCAGTCGCGGGTGACGATGGCGGCCAGGCGCTGCTCGTCCCAGCCTTGCGTGCCCTCCGGGCGGCGCGGGATCACGAGATAGCGCAGCTCGGCCGTGCTGTCATGGACGCGCAGTTCGCACGTCTCCGGCAGCGCCAGGCCGAATTCCGCCAGCACCGCGCGAGGCTCGCGCACCACCCGGCTGCGGTAGGCGCGCGACTTGTACCAGTCGGGCGGCAGGCCGATCAGCAGCCGCGGATAGCAGGAGCACAGCGTGCAGACCACCACATTGTGCAGCGCCTCGGTGTTCTCGACGGCGCGGATGGCGATGCCGCCGGCATCGATGCCGATCTCCGCCGCCGCGGCGTTCACATCGGCCTTCAGCCGCTCCTTGAAGGCCGGGTCGAGCCAGGCCCGGGCGACCAGCCGGGCGCCTTCGGCCGGCGACTTGGCATCGATCGATTCCAGGCTGCGGCGCAGCTCGTCGGCGCTGAACACGCCCTTGGCGACCAGCAGTTCGCCCACCGCCTGGGCCATCACCATGGCGCGGGTGAAGCCATCCTCGATGTCGGGCCGGCGGGCATGATCGTGCCCATGCCCATGCCCATGCCCATGCCCATGGTCATCGTCATGCGGATGCGCGTGGCTCACGGGGCCGCCTCCAGCCAGTTCTCGAACACGTCCACCACCAGGGAATCCGCCGGCCCGCCGGCATAGTCGGGCCACAGCTCGCGCTGGGCAAAGCGCACGCGGTAGAGCGCGATCTTTGGCGCCGCGGTGCGGCCATAGGCCCAGTCCTCCGGGTTCTGGTGCAGGCCGGCATATTCCTCCACCACCCCGCGCCGGCCGCGGATATAGACCGGCGCGCGGACATGCCCCGGCGGAAAGGCCAGGCGCACCCGCACCTTCTCGCCCGGGCTGAAGCCGTTCATGGCGGGCAGCTCCGCCATTCCTCCTCCACCCTGGCCATTGCCCGGCCCAGCTCGTCCACCGTCAGCACGCCCTTTTCCAGCAGCATGTTGGTGATGGCGGCGATCCAGCGCTCGTAATAGCTCATCTGGTCATAGGCGCCGGGGCCGAGGTCCTCGATCGAGCGGCGCAGCTCGTCCAGCGTGAACAGCCGGTGCGCGGGCGAGATGGCCAGGCGCAGGATGGCGTCCACCCGCTTTTCCCAGGGGGCATAGTCGTGCTCGGCGCGGTCGACCGGCCCGGCCGGCAGGCCGCCCATGTCATGGACGCGGCGGTAGGGTTCGTTCATGCTGGCCAGCATCGCAAACTTGCCGGGCCCCACGCAATCCATGACCGCCACCGACCCCGCCGCCTGGCCGATCTCCGAAGCCGCCCGCCGGCTGCATGCCGATGCCCTGGTGTGGGATGCCCATTCCTGCCTGCCGCTCGCCCCCGGCCTCGACCTTGAGGTGCTGGAGCGCCACCGCGCCGCCGGCGTCGACTTCGTGTCGATCAATGTCGGCATGGACTTCAACCCGGTGCGCCAGGTGATCCGGGTGCTGGCCGCCTTCCGCGCCTGGGTGCGCCGCCATCCTGACCGCTTCCAGCTCGCCGGCACCGTGGCCGAGATCGAGGCGGCCAAGGCCGCCGGCCGGCTCGCCGTCGCCTTCGACCTCGAAGGCTCGGACATGCTGGAGGGCGACATCGACATGCTGGCGCTCTACCAGGATCTCGGCGTGCGCCAGATGCACCTCGCCTACAACCGCGACAACGCGATCGCCGGCGGCTGCCATGGCAGCGGCCAGGGGCTGACGGCCCTCGGCCGCAAGGTGGTGGCCGAGATCAACCGGCTCGGCATCCTCATCGACTGCTCGCACAGCAGCTACCGCACCAGCATGGACATCCTGGAGATGTCGAGCCGGCCGGTGGTGTTCTCCCACGCCAACAGCAGCGCGCTGAAGCCCCACGCCCGCAACATTGCCGACGACCAGATGCGAGCCTGTGCCGCCACCGGCGGGGTGGTCGGCATCACCGGCGTCGGCATCTTCCTGGATGCCAGCCACGAAGCCACCACCGAGGCCTATGTCCGCCACATCGACTATGCCGTGCAGCTCATCGGGCCGCGCCATGTCGGCTTCGGGCTGGACTTCGTGTTCATGCGCGGCGTCGATGACGACCCGCCGGGCTTCAACCCGGCCGACTGGTGGCCGGCCGGCAACGAGTATGGCGCCGGCGGCAGCCTGGGCGCCCTGCGCTTTGCCACGCCCGAGCAGATCCCCGAACTCACCGATGCCCTGCTGAAGCGCGGCTATGCGGAAGACGACATCCGCGGCATCCTCGGCCTCAACTTCCGCCGCGTCGCCCGCGAGACCTGGGGCGGCTGAGCGGCCCCGCGCCGCGGCCGCGAGGGTCATCGCCAGCACCGGTATGGCCGCGCGCGCGCCTCGCAAGCGGTCTGTGAGGCTGGGTAAACCGGCTATTCTATCGACGAGATGTAACCTTGCAGCCAGGCTGTGGCGGTCAATGACTGCCCGGCGACCGGTACTGGCTGCCCGCCAAGGGTTACCGATGTCACGAAAAGATCGAGGTCGAAGTCACCACCCGCCAGCCGTGCAGCGGTGACGCGCAGGCGCCAGACTTTCACCCCCAACATCTCGGGGTAAGGGGATACGTCACGAACGGTGCCGGCGAGACTGTAGAAGCCCATTGGCAGTTCCAGTATGGACAGGAAGGCAGCAATTCCATCGGTCTTGATCGTCACCATTCCGTCAGGATCCATGTGCTCACGCCCGAAGACCATCTCTGCGTCGTATGGAAGGCTTCGTGCATCAATACGCAAAGGCGCGAGCGGGGTGACATCCAGATCGAGGGCCAGAGCCGAGAGGACGACGTTGAACTGGCGGTCTGCCGCGTAGAGTGGCCGCTCCTCGATATACCGGGTCGCGAAGAACGAAACCGACATCTCACCGACGGCGCCGATCAGAATTCCCCGCAGCCTTTCCGGCGACGTCTCGATGCGTTCGAGCATGAACTCGTGCTCGACGCCATCGGCGAAGAACGGCCACATCCCGATCATGGAATTGCGGCCGGCCTCCACCCCGATGGCGAATGCGATGCCGCATCTTGGGAACGGCCATTGCAGTACCCGTCCCCGCGGCGCATCGCCCGGCAGCGCCATCGCATGGCGGGCATAAACACCTTTCGCCAACACGCTGTCCGGTTCACTGGCCGCCGGTATCGCCACGGGCAGCAACGCCGATATCGCAGCCTCTGTGCCCAGGTTGAATGGTTCAAACCAGTCAAGGGCCATGAAGCCTTCGGCCGTTTCCGCAACGCAAGAGATCAGATCAATCGGGCTCTGCGTCATCTCGTTACCTCTTGGTGCCCAGTTTCGGTCCAATGGTCAGATGACACAAGGCCGTTAGCAACTTTTGAGTGCCTATCCCCTGCCCGCCTCCGCCACCAGGGCTTCGAACAGGGCGCGGTGGGGGTTGCCGGGGGCGGTGAAGAATTCGGGGTGCCACTGCACGCCGAGCGCGAAGCGGCGGTCGGGCCGCTCGACCGCCTCGATCACGCCATCGGGGGCGCGGGCGGTGACGCGCAGGGGGAATGGCGCCTCCACCACGGCTTCCTTGTGGGCGGTGTTCACCTTGAGCGGCCCGGCGCCGAGGATGGCAGCGAGTCGGCTGCCGGGCTCGACCGCAACCTCGTGCGCGTAGTGCTCGGCCGGGCGGCCGTTCAGATGGTCGATGGCGGTGGCGTGGAACTTGTGGACATTGCGCGTCATCCTGCCGCCGCTGACGCAGGCCAGCTCCTGCATGCCGGCGCAGATGCACAGCATCGGCAGGTCGCGGGCCAGCGCCTGTTCCAGCACGGCAAGGTCGAAGTCCAGCCTGGCCGAATCGGGATAGGGCTTCGGCTCGTCGAGATCGACATACCAGGCATCGGGCGAGGCAAAGCCGCCGCCCGGGATGACCAGCCCGCCGAGCCGGTCGAGATAGTCGGGCAGCTCGGCTGCCAGATGCGGGATGGCGACCGGCAGCCCGCCGGCCGCCCGCACCGCCTCGAAATAATGGACCCTGAGGGCGTAGTGCCGGCGCTTGGAGAAGCTGCCGGATTCCTGGACGTCGAGGGTGATGCCGATCAGCGGGCGGGGCAAGTTCCGCTCCCTATCGCGGGGTTGTGCAAGGCGGCGACGGTGCCAGCCCGCCGGCACCCGCGCAAGCCCCTGCCCCGGTCAGGCGGCCTCGGCCAGGCGCCCGGTCGCCACGGCATGCGACAGCCGCTCGGCGCTGAGCCCGGCGACCTTGAGTTCGCCGAGCTTCCGCCCGGCCTTCAGGATGGCCACCCGGTCGGCCACGGCGATTACATCCTCCATGGCGTGGCTGACCAGCAGCACGGCCACCCCGCGCGCCTTCAGCGCCCGGATCAGGTCAAGCACCTGGGCCGTCTCGCGCACGCCGAGGGCCGCCGTCGGCTCGTCCATGATCACCAGGCGGGCGTTCCAGCGCAGCGCCCGGGCGATCGCCACGGCCTGGCGCTGGCCGCCGGACAGCGATTCGACCGCGGCGTCAAGGTCGGGCAGACGGATCGCGAGCTGGCCGAGATATTCCCCCGCCGCCCGCCGCATCGCCTGCTTGTCGAGGATCGGGATGCCAAGGAAGCGCCGCGTCAGCTCGGCGCCGAGGAACACGTTCTGGGCGATGCTCAGCCGCGGCGCCAGGGCAAGGTCCTGGTAGATGGTGGCGATGCCGGCGGCCAGCGCATCGGCCGGGCTGGCAAAGCGCGCCGGCCGGCCGTCGAAGGCGAAGCCGCCGGCGCTCGGCCCCTGGGCGCCCGAGATGATGCGGATGAAGGTGGACTTGCCGGCGCCATTGTCGCCGCACAGCGCCACGATCTCTCCGGCATGGACGGCGAGGTCAACGCCGGCCAGGGCCTCGACCGCGCCGTAGCGCCGGCCGAGGCCGCTGACCGACAGCAGCGGCTCTGCTACCAGGGCCACTTGCCCTCGGCCGGAACATTGGAACGGTCGACCAGCACGGCGTTGAGGTAGAGGTAGGGGCCCTTCACCACGTCATCCTTCTTCGCCTTCTTCACCACGATCTGCTCGACCGCCTCCACCGCTTTCACGCCCATGGTCTCGAAGGGGATGGCCACGGTCGCGGTCAGGTGGCTCTTGGCATCGCGCAGCCGGGCGAAGGTCTCCTGCCCGCCATCGATCGACACCAGCGCCACCTCGCCCGGCTTGCGCCCCATGGCCGTCAGCAGGTCATCGATGATGAAGGCCTGGCCGTCGAAGGAGGCCCAGATGCCCTTGACGTCCTTGCCATGCTTCAGCAGCAGCGCCTCCATGCCGGCCTTCACATCCTCGCGCCAGCTCGCGGTGCGGGCCATCGAATGGGCCCCCAGCACCTTCACCGCCGTATTCTCCTCCAGCACCGCGTCCAGCACCTTGCCGCGGATGCGGGTGCCGACATTGCCCTCGAAGCGCTGCAGCAGCACGTTGCCCTCATAATTGATGCTGCCCAGCAGATAGAGGGCGGCATCGGCGCCGACGGCATATTCGTTCACCACGATGTCGAACAGCGAATGCGGGGAATTGCCGCTCATCACCGTGATCACCGGGATGTTCGCCTTCTTGGCGGCCTGAAGCTGCTCGTCGAGCTGCACCGGCTTGCCCATGGCGAGGATGATGGCGTCGACCTTGGCCTGGATCAGGTTCTCCACCTGGGCGGCGTGCTGGGGCATGCCGCCCTGCGAGTTCAGCACCGTGGTGTGCCAGCCCTTGGCCTTGGCTGCGGCCTCGGCGGCGTTGACCACGCGGGCGTGGGTCTCGCTCGACATCTGGAAGCCGACGATGCCGAGGGAAAGCTGCTGCGCAGCCGCGGGCAGCGCCAGCGCGACCGCAAGCGCGGTGCCAACAAACCATTTCATGACCATGGGTTCCCTCCCGTTCCTCATCTATACGCTGAAGGCCGCACGGGTCAGCGTGCTGGCGGAGATTCCGACCGAGGCAAGGATGATCAGCCCCAGTACGATGTGCTGCACGTAATAGGGCGCGCCGGCCAGGACCAGGCCGTTGCTGAGCCCGCCGATCATCAGCGCGCCAACGATGGTGCCGGGCACATTGGCGCGTCCCGGCTCGAACATGGTCATGCCGAGCAGCACGGCGGCGATCGCGATCAGCAGAAAATCGGCGGCGGTCTGCGCATCGGCGCTGCTCAGCGAACTGGTCAGCAACACGGCCGTCACACCCGCCGCCAGGCCGGAGGCGGCAAGGCCCAGCAGCTTCATCCGCCGGGTGGCGATGCCGGCAAGCCTTGCCGCATCCTCCGCCTCGCCGGTCGCCACCATGTGCAGGCCAAGGCGGGTCTGCTTGATCAGGAACAGGCAGAGCACGGCAGCCAGCGCCGTCCACAGGGCAAGGATCGGCACGCCGCCGATGCTGCCACGGCCGATCCACAGGAACTCCGGCTTCCAGCGGCCGACGAAGGCGACGCCGCCGGTGATCATGAAGGCGCAGCCAACGGCGATCGAGCCGGTGGCGAGCGTGGCGATCAGGCTGGGGATCTTGGCGCGCGTGACCAGCAGCCCGTTGGCGAGGCCGAACAGCAGGCCGGTGGCCAGCCCGGCCGCGACCGCGATGGGAATGCCGTAGCCATGGTGGATCAGCCCGCCGCAGACGACCGCACCCAGCGAACAGACCGAGCCGAAGCTGAGATCGAGTTCAGCCGTGATCAGGGCCAGCGCGAAGCCGAGGGCGAGGATGGTGATGAAGGATATCTGCTTCAGCACCACGAACAGGTTGGCCGCCGTCAGGAACCGGTCGGATGCCACGGCAAAGGCCGCGAACATGGCGACACCGGCAAGCGCGGTGCCGTATTTCTGAAGCAGGCGTGCGATCATGGCGGCGGAGATTATGCCAAGCCGCGCCCCGCCGTCAGCAGCAAGGTTTCGGCCGACTGCCAGGCGGCGGCAAGACGGTCGAAGCGGGCGACCGCCGCGGCCGACGGTTCGAAGCGGCGTTCAAGCGGCACCAGCGCGGCCTGGGCGGCCTCCAGCCCGGCGAACACGCCGAGCGCCGTCCAGCCCAGCAGGGCCGCGCCGAGCAGCCCGGCCTCCGG
>CAZEQG010000028.1:0-14323 GCA_964514295.1 uncultured Alphaproteobacteria bacterium | reverse complement strand
TCATGAGGCCCAGGATCTCGGTGCGGAAATCCTCCCGCCGGTCGGACCAGCGGATGCCGCCGCGCGCGACCTTTCCGCCGCGCAGGTGGATCGCCTCGGCCCGCGGCGAATAGACCCAGATCTCATAGAGCGGGCGCGGCAGCGGCAGCTCGTCGACCCGGGCGCAGTCCAGCTTCACCGACAGGTAGGGCTTCGGCCCGCCATCGGCCGCCGTCAGGAAGTAGTTGGTGCGCAGCGAGGCCTGCACGAGGTTGAGGTAGCGCCGCAGGATGCGGTCCTCATCGAGGTTGGTGACCGCATCCAGCGCGTGCTCGATCTCCACCACGATGCCTGCTGCCCGGGTGCCGGCATCGGCCGGCCGGGCCGGATCGAACTGCATGAGGAACAGGCGCAGCAGCAGCCGGGCGATCGCCGGATGATGGTGCAGCGCCTCCTCGATATAGGCCTGGCTGAAGGTGAAGCCGATCTGGCGCAGGTACTTGGCATAGGCGCGCAGCAGCGTGACCTCGCGCCAGCCCAGCCCCGCCGCCAGCACCAGGCGGTTGAAGCCGTCGCTCTCCATCGCCCCGGTCCACACCGCCAGGAAGGCTTCCTGGAAGCGCGCCTTGGCCTGGCCGACATCGACCGGCGCGCCATCGGCGGTCAGCATCGCGAAGTCATGGATCCAGATCGAGCGGTCGCCGCGGCGCACCTCGTAGGGCATCTCGGAGAGCACGCGCAGGCCGAGGTTCTCCAGCATCGGCAGCACGTCGGACAGGGCGACCGCCGCATCGGCATTGTAGACCTTGAAGCGCAGGGTCGACTCCTCGTCCTCGACCCGGCGGTAGAGCTCCATCGCCAGCCGGCCCTCGGCCAGCAGCGCCTCCATCCGGCCGATGTCGCCAACGGCGACCGCGGCGCCGAACTGGTCGCGGTAGGCGGCCGGGAAGGCATTGCCATAGGCGCGGAAGGCGGCCTCGCCGCGCTCCTCGCCCAGTTCCTCGACCAGCGCCTGGCGCAGCCGGTCGTCCCAGCCGCGCCCGGCCTCGATCAGCCGCCCCTCGATCTCGGCCACGTCGAAGGCCGGCACCTCGCCGCGCGTGGTGCGGATGATGAAGTGGATGCGGGCCAGCACCGATTCCGACACTTGCGTGTAGAATACCGTCATGCGGCCGTTGAAGGCTTGCTCCAGGATCGCCTGGAAGCGCAGCCTCAGCTCGGTGTTGAAGGCATCGCGCGGCACGAAGACCTGGCAGGACATGTAGCGCTCGAAGGGATCGCGCCGCACGAACAGGGCGATGCGCTGGCGCTCCTGGAGGTTCAGGATGCCGATCGCGGTGTCGTACAGCTCGTCGAGCGAGCTGAGGAATATCTCGTCGCGCGGGAAGGTCTCCAGGATATGGACCAGCGCCTTGCGGTCGTGGCTGGCCGGGCGGAAGCCGGCCCGCGCCAGCACCGCCTCGACCTTGCGCCGCAGCAGCGGGATGGCCGCCGGCGACTGGTTGTAGGCGGCCGAGGTGTAGAGGCCGATGAAGCGCCGCTCGCCGGTCACCCGGCCCTTGGCATCGAACAGCTTCACGCCGATCGAATCCATGTGCACCCGGCGGTGCACGCGTGCACGGCGGTTGCCCTTCATCAGGATCAGGGCGGCCGGCGCCAGCAGGAAGTTGCGCACATCGGCGGGCAGCCGGCCGAGATCGCGCAGGTTGTCGAAGACATGGGCGTCGGGGCTGCGCAGGATGCCAAGGCCGCTGCCGGGGGCGACGGCGAAGGACTGCGCCTTGCCGCTGCCCTCGACGCGGTACTCGCGGTAGCCGAGGAAGGTGAAGTTGTCCTGCTCCACCCAGTCGAGGAAGGCGGCCGCCTCGGCCGCCTCCGCCGCCGGCACGCCCTTGGGCGGGGCCTCGCGCAGGGCGGCGATGCACTCGCGCATGTGGCCGCGCATCGCCTGCCAGTCCTCCACCGCGGCGCGGACATCGGCCAGGACCTCGGCCAGCCCCGCCTCGATCGAGCCCAGCGCGTCGGCGGCCGACTGCTCGGTGACATGGACCTGCATGAAGCTTTCGGCGATGGCGCCCGGCGGCGGTGCATCGGCATCGCCGATCGCCGTCAGCCGGCCCTGCCCGTCGCGCGCCACCTGCATGATCGGATGGATCACCAGATGCACGGTAAGGCCGCGCCGGTTCAGCTCCGCCGATACCGAATCGACCAGGAACGGCATGTCGTCGTTCACCACCTCGATCACGGTATGGGGGCTCTGCCAGCCATGCTCGGCATGGCGGGGATTGTAGGCGCGCACTTTCGCCTGGCCCGCCCCGCGCTGCTTGGCGAAGGCCCACAGGGCAGCGGCGGCGGCATAAAGCGCCTCGGCATCGCGGCCGGTCACGTCTTCCGGCGGCACATGCGCGTAGAGCCGACCGGCAAAGGCGGCAAGCAACGCCGCCTTGGCCGCCGGCAGGCGCTGGTGCGCCAGCGCCATCACCGCCTCGATCGCCTCGCGCTTCTGGATTTCGCCCCGGCTCGGCATTCCGTCCCCCCAAAGATTCTGCCAGAGGGCCATGAAACGGCCCCGGCCTTGGCCGCAGAGTCTACCGCAAAGCCCGCGCGGCAGCTACGCTGGCCGGGCCATGCGCTTCCATCTGACCCTGCTGGGCTTCGCCTTCCGCTGGCTGCTGGCGGGGGTGCTGGTGTTCTCCACCTGGAACACCGGGGGCACCTCGCTGTTGCACCTGATCGCCGGGGACAGCGGGCTTGCCATGTCGACGCGCAGCTTCCTGGCCATCCTGCTGGCGGTGCTGTGGCTGATCGCGCTGCGCACCGCCCATCTCGGGCTTGGCACCCGGGGGCTTGCGGCGATGCTGCTGATCCTCGGCACCTTCACCCTGGTGCTGCTGCGCCGCGGCCTGCTGGTGGTGGACAGCAGCGAGGCCGCACTGCTGCTCGGCATGCTGGGCCTGACCACGCTGCTGGCGCTCGGCTGGACCTGGGCCTTCATCTCGCACCGCCTGACCGGCCAGGGCGACATCATCGTAAACGGCCCCTGAGGGGCCAGCGTCAGCGCGTGAGGTCGAAGGAATCCAGCTGGCCCGAAAGGCGGCCGCCGAAACCGCTGTAGGACATGCCGATCGCCAGATAGATCGACACCCCCATCAGCAGCGCATAGGTGATGGCCACCAGATCGGACAGGCTGATGATGCCATAGTCGACCAGCACCCAGGCCAGCGCCCGCAGGATGGCCGCCACCAGCGCGCTGCCCCACAGGCCGATGGCGTGATCGGTGATGGCAAGGTACCAGACGAAGCTGGAGAAGATCACGCAGCCGAAGAACAGCTTGAGGTCCCAGTCGCCGGGCGGCCCCACCGTGACCCAGTGCAGATAGGAGTATCCGCTGGGATTGTAGGTGCCGAACACCAGCGTGCAGGTCATCAGCAGGCGCACGATGAAGCCGGGCACGGTCATGCCGGCACTGTCTGCGTCCGGCGGCATGAATGCAAGCGCCGCCATGGCGCCGGCCGCCGAACTGGCGTAATATTGGGACCATGAGCCGCACGGTCGGATATGTCGCGGGGCAGAAGGTGGATCGGCTGGTCGATTCCGGAATGCTGGACCGCGAGCACCAGCGACAGCTCCAGAAGTTCATCGAGGACCTGGAGATGGCGGTGTTCTCCGCCAACCGCGAGATCATCGGCCGGGTGATCCCGGAACTGAACCGCGATGCCTTCATGCGCATGGCGCTGGTGGTGGCCGAGGCCCGTGCGCACTACGTGAAGCTGGCCCTGGAAGTTTCGGCGACCGGCCACCAGCCGCCGCAGCGCGATCTCGAACGCCTGCACCAGGCCCGTTTCGCCTTCGAGGAGCTGCTGCACGGCTACGAGGCCGCCCAGCGCCTGATCGAGCGCGGCTACACCAATATCGGGCGGTAACGGGCGGCCGCGCTGGCGCGCAACGCGCGCGAGCATCGGCCCGCAAAGTATCGTCGCTTGCTGCACCCCCTTGTCGTCATACATCCGACCGCGATAGGCTGCACGGCAAGGATAAGAATATCGCCAGGGAGGGTCGACGCGCATGGCGTCCGTCGAGGTTCGTCAGGCCGAGAAGCGGTTCGGCCAGACCAAGGTCATCCACGGCATCGACGTGTCCATCGAGGATGGGGAGTTCGTGGTGCTGGTCGGCCCCTCGGGCTGCGGCAAGTCCACGCTGCTCCGGATGATCGCCGGGCTGGAGGAGATCACCGGCGGCGAGATCGCGATCGGCGGGCGGGTGGTGAACCAGGTGCCGCCGAAGGACCGGGACATCGCCATGGTGTTCCAGAACTACGCCCTCTATCCGCACATGACGGTCTACGAGAACATGGCCTTCTCGCTGCGCCTGCGCCGGGCGCCGCAGGACGAGGTCGACCAGCGCGTGTCGCAGGCGGCCGAGATCCTGGGCCTTGGCCCCTATCTGCAGCGCTATCCCCGCCAGCTGTCGGGCGGCCAGCGCCAGCGGGTGGCGATGGGCCGGGCGATCGTGCGCGATCCGCAGGTGTTCCTGTTCGACGAGCCGCTGTCGAACCTGGATGCCAAGCTGCGCGTGCAGATGCGCACCGAGATCAAGGCCCTGCACCAGCGCCTGACCACCACCTCGATCTACGTCACCCACGACCAGGTCGAGGCGATGACCATGGCCGACCGCATCGTGGTGATGCATGACGGCATCGTCGAGCAGATCGGCTCGCCGCTGGAACTTTACGACCGTCCGGACAACACCTTCGTCGCCGGCTTCATCGGCTCGCCGGCGATGAACTTCATCGAGGGCGTGCTGGTGCGCGATGGCGGCCGGGTGGCGGTGCGCAGCGCCGCCGGCATCGACCTGCCGCTGCCGGAAGGCGCCCCGGGCGAGGCGGGCCGCAAGGTGATCTATGGCGCGCGCCCCGAACACCTGCATCTGGCCGGCGAGGGGCTGCCGCTCACCATATCGGTGATCGAGCCGATGGGGGCGACGACGCAGATCTTCGGCACCATCGGCGATGCGCAGGTCTGTGCCGTGGTCAGCGAACGCGAGGGCTTCCGGCCCGGCGGCAAGGTTCATCTCGCGCCCAGGCTGGGCCAGGTGCACCTGTTCGATGCCGCCACCGGCAAGGCGATCCTGAAGCACTGAGAATAAGATGATTGGGAGGAAACAATGTCAGATTTCACGAGGCGCAATGTTCTCCTGACCGGCACGGCCGCGGCGGCCCTGTCGGCAACGCCGCTCGCCGCCTTCGCGCAAGGCGCGCCGAAATGGGAGGTGAAGCCCGAGAAGGGCGCATCGATCCGCGTGCTCCGGCCGTCGAAGTTCGTCCAGGGCGACGAGACGGTGTGGCTGGAGAACACCAAGAAGTACGAGGCCGCCACCGGCGTGAAGGTGCGCGTGGACTCCGAGAGCTGGGAGGACCTGCGCCCGAAATCGGCGGTCGCCGCCAATGTCGGCAAGGGCCCCGACGTCGTCTATGGCTGGTATGACGACGCTCACAACTATCCCGAGAAGCTGGTCACCCTGACCGATGTCGCCACCTATCTGGGCCAGAAGTATGGCGGCTGGTATCCGGTCTGCGAGAAGTTCGGCAAGCGGCGCAACCAGTGGATCTCGGTGCCCCTGGGTGCGGCCGGTGCCAAGATCGTCTATCGCGAAAGCCACATGAAGGCCGCCGGCTTCAACGAGTTCCCGAAGGACACGGCGGGCCTGCTGAAGCTCTGCCAGGGGCTGGCCGCCAAGGGCACGCCCGCCGGCTTCGCGCTGGGCAATGCGGTTGGCGACGGCAATGGCTGGACGCACTGGGTGGTGTGGTCCTTCGGCGGCAAGATGGTGGACGAGAAGGACAACGTCGTCATCAACAGCCCGGAGACGATCGCCGCCCTCGAATACGCGCGCGAGCTGTACAAGACCTTCATCCCGGGCACCCTGTCCTGGCTGGATGCCAACAACAACAAGGCGTTCCTGGACGGCCAGATCAGCCTGACGGCGAACGGCATCTCGATCTACTATGCGGCCAAGACCTCGAACGATCCGAAGCTGCAGGAGATGGCGAAGGACATCCAGCACGCCAACATGCCGATCGGCCCGGTTGGCAAGGCCACGGAAGTCAACCTCACCGTGCCGGCGATGGTGTTCAAGTACTCCAAGTTCCCCAACGCCGCGAAGGACTACATCCGCTTCATGATGGAGAAGGAGCAGTACGAGCCGTGGCAGACCGCCTCGATCGGCTACTTCTCGCAGCCCCTGCGGGCCTATGAGAAGACCCCGATCTGGACCGTCGACCCGAAGCACACGCCCTATCGCGAGACCATGTCGACGATGCTGTGGCCGGGCTATGCCGGCTCGCTCGGCGCCCAGTCCGCAGGGGCGCTGGCCGACTTCATCATCGTGAACATGGTGGCCAAGGCCGCGTCCGGGCAGATGGATCCGAAGGCCGCCGCCGCCGAGGCGCAGAAGCGGGCCGAGCGCTACTACAAGATCTAGCCGCGCCGCCGCGCCGCCGCCCCCTTTGCCCCGCCTTGCGCAGGGCGGGGGGTGGCGGCAGGCGCCGCCCCGGGGCCGGCGCAGTCCAGCCGCCATTTCCCGAGCCATGACGGACGGCCGATGACCGCCACCTCGATCGACGCCCCGCAGGCGCCGCCCCGGCGCAACCTCGTCGACCTGCTCGACGACCGCCGGGTCCTGTCCTTCCTGTTCATGCTGCCGGCCTGCGGGCTGCTGCTGCTGTTCCTGGCCTATCCGCTGGGGCTGGGCGTCTGGCTCGGCTTCACGGACACCAAGATCGGCCGGCCCGGGGTGTGGATCGGCATCGACAACTACATCTCGCTGCTGTCAGACAGCGTGTTCCTGCTGTCGGTGTTCAACACCGTTTTCTACACCGCCGTCGCCACGGTGCTGAAATTCGGGCTCGGGCTGTGGCTGGCCCTGGTGCTGAACAATTCGATGCCTTTCAAGGCCTTCATCCGGGCGATCGTGCTGCTGCCCTACATCATCCCGACCGTGCTGTCCGCGATCGCCTTCTGGTGGATCTACGATTCGCAGTTCTCGATCATCTCCTACGCGCTGCAGGAAATGGGGCTGATCGATCGCTACATCGATTTCCTGGGCGATCCCTGGAACGCGCGGTGGAGCGTGATCGCCGCCAATGTCTGGCGCGGCATCCCGTTCGTGGCGATCTGCCTGCTCGCCGGTCTGCAAACCATCTCGCCCTCGCTGTACGAGGCGGCGGCACTTGACGGTGCGACGGCCTGGCAGCGCTTCCGCCATGTCACCGTGCCGATGCTGATGCCGATCCTGTCGATCGTGCTGACCTTCTCGGTGCTGTTCACCTTCACCGATTTCCAGCTCATCTACGCCATCACCCGCGGCGGGCCGATCAACGCCACGCACCTGATGGCCACCCTCGCCTTCCAGCGCGCCATCCCCGGCGGCCAGCTCGGCGAGGGGGCGGCGATCGCCACCGCGATGATCCCCTTCCTGGTCGTCGCGACGGTGTTCAGCTACTACGGATTGCAGCGCCGGAAATGGCAGCAGGGAGAGCGCGATGACTAGCGAGGTCAGCGATTCGACCGGCATGAGCTTCCTGTCGACCCGGCGCCACCGCCTGGTCACCGTCTACCTGCCGCTTGCCGCCTTCCTGTTCATCCTGCTGTTCCCGTTCTACTGGATGGCGGTGACGACCTTCAAGCCGAACGACGAGCTATACAATTTTTCCGAGTACAACCCCTTCTGGGTCCACAAGGCGACCCTGGCCAACATCGAGAAGCTGCTGTTCCGCACGGACTATCCGGCCTGGCTGTGGAACACCATGTTCGTCTCGGTGCTGGCCACCGCCTTTTCGATCTTCGCCTCTGTGCTGGCGGCCTATGCCATCGTGCGGCTGCGTTTCCGTGGCGCGCAGGTGACCGGGCTGCTGATCTTCCTCGCCTATCTGGTGCCGCCGTCGATCCTGTTCATCCCGCTCGCCACCATGGTCTACGGCCTCGGCCTCTATGACACGCCCTGGGCGCTGATCCTGACCTACCCGACCTTCCTGATCCCGTTCTGCACCTGGCTGCTGATGGGCTATTTCAAGTCGATCCCCTACGAGCTGGAGGAATGCGCGCTGATCGACGGCGCCACCCGCATCCAGATCCTGTGGAAGATCACCCTGCCGCTGGCCGTGCCGGGGCTGATCTCGGCCGGCATCTTCAGCTTCACCCTGTCCTGGAACGAGTTCATCTATGCGCTCGCCTTCATCTCCTCCTCGGAGGAAAAGACGGTGCCGGTCGGCGTGCTGACACAGCTCGTGGAGGGCGACGTCTATCACTGGGGAGCGCTGATGGCCGGCGCCCTGTTCGGCTCGCTGCCGGTGGCCATCCTCTACAGCTTCTTCGTGGAGCACTACGTCTCCAGCCTGACCGGCGCGGTGAAGGAATAGGCGGACCGGCCGGGGTCAGCCGGGCAGGCTTGCGGCCGGCTGGCCTGCCCCGGGCCGGAGCGGGCCTGCCTGCGCCGCCATGGTCGCAGCGATCAGGTCGCCGGCCGTCTGCGGGTCGAGCGGGCGGGCGAAGTGATAGCCCTGGCCATAGCGGCAGGCGAAGTTCCGCAGCAGCTCGACATCCGCGTCGCTTTCCACCCCCTCGGCCACCACATCCATCTTCAGGACCTGGGCAAGGTCGATGATGATCCGCACGATCTCGCGGTTCTCCAGCGAGGTGTGCATGGCCACGATGAAGGAACGGTCGACCTTCAGCGTGTCGAGCGGCAGCTTGTGCAGCGAGGTCAGCGAGGACTGGCCGACGCCGAAATCGTCTATCGAAAGCCGGATGCCGATCTCCTTCAGCGCCGCCAGATGGCGCAGCGCCTCGTCGACATCGCGCATCACCGCGGTCTCGGTGATCTCCAGCTTCAGCCAGGAGGGATGGCAGCCGCCATCGGCCAGCGCCTCGCGCACCGCCTGGGGCAGGCCGGGGTCACCGAGCTGGATCGGCGACAGGTTCACGCTGACGAAAAGCGGGTCGTCCGCTGGACGCAGGCGCTGCCACTGCGCCACCTGGGCACAGGCCTGGCGCAGCACCAGCCGGCCCAGCGCGCCGATCTGGCCCGTCTGTTCGGCCACCTCCACAAAGCGGGCGGCCGGCACTTCGCCGCGCTGCGGATGGTGCCAGCGCGCCAGCGCCTCGAAGCCGGCGATGCGGCCATGCGCCAGGTCGATGATCGGCTGATAGGCCACCTGGATCGGCGTCACCTCGGCAATCGCCCGGCGCAGGTCGTGCTCGATCTCCATGCGCTCCAGCACCCGGGCATGCATGGCGGGATCGAACAGGGCGACCCCGTCGCCGCCACGCTCGCGCTGGCGGTAGCTTGCGATCTCGGCATCGCGCAGCAGGCTCTCGGCGTTGCCCTCGGGCAGGGCCTCCGCCATCGCCACACCGATGCTGACCGTCTGGACGATGCGCCGGCCGTCATGGTCGTAAGGCTGGCGCAGCACCTCCGCCAGCTCCTCGGCCAGGCCCAGCGGGTCCCGGCCGGGTGCCAGCAGTACGGCGAAGCGCACATCGCCCACCCGCGCCGTCATGTCGCGGGCGCCGAGCGCGTTGTCCAGGCGCTGGGCCACGGCGATCAGCGCCTCCTCGGCGAAGCGGTGGCCCCAGGAATTGCGCAGCGCCGGGAAGCGGTCGAGATGGACCGACAGCACCGCCGCCCCGGCCCCGTCACCGAGCCTGGATGACAGCACCTCAAGGAAGCGGGCCCGGTTGGGCAGGCCGGTCAGGGTATCGATATAGGCCAGGGCGTAGAGCTGGCGCTCATGCCGCCGGCGCTCGCCGATGTCGCGCAGATGGGCGGTGAACACCGGCTGGTCGCCGATCGGCACGCGCACGATCGTCAGCTCGACCGGGATCATCCGGCCATCGGCGGTGAGGGCCTCGATCTCCACCCGGCGGCCGAGCAGCCGCGCCTCGCCGCTGGCGACATGGCGGGCCAGCCCTCGCCGGTGGTCCTCGCGCAGATGCGGCGGCACGATGACATCGGCAAGGTCGCGGCCGATCACATCGCCCGCGCGGTAGCCGAACAGCGCCTCGGCCGCGGGGTTGAAGTCGATGATCCGGCCGTCGCGGTCGGCGCTGATAATGGCATCAAGGGCGCTGTCGATGATCGCCGCCTTCAGCGTCTCGCTGTCCGCCAGCGCCTGCTCGGCCTGCTTGCGGCCGGTGATGTCGATGCCGACGGTCAGGATGTGGCTGATGGCGCCATCGGCGGCGAACAGCGGCTGCTTGGTCGCCAGCACCGTGCGCGGCGTCCCGTCGCCGGCGTGATGGTAGACCACCTCGTAGATCCCCTGGGGCTCGCCCGTGCGCCTGATCTCCTCGTCGCGGCGCATCGATTCCGTGGCCTGGCCGGGGAATACCTCCTCGGCCGTCCGCCCCAGCAGCTCCTCGCGCTGCCGGCCCACCATCTCGCAAAACCAGCGGTTGGCGAACAGGTAGCGCTGGCGCGCATCCTTCACATGCAGCGTGCCGGGCACCGCGTCCATCACACCTTCCAGCAGGCGGCGCGCCTCCACCATCTCGCTCACATCGGCGCGGATGGAGATCAGGCCGCCGTCGCGGGTCCGCCGGTCGGTCGCCCGCAGCCAGCGGCCGCCGACGTTGAAGGTGAGCGTCCGGTCGCGCTTGCCGCGATGGGCGATGCGCTCGGCGACATAGGCCTGCTCGCGCCCGGCCGCGTCCGGGAACAGGCCGGCGGCCAGCGCATTCATCAGGTGGTCGCGCCACAGCATGCCGGGCTTCAGCGTATCGGCGACCGGGGCATAGATGTTCCGGTAGGCGGCATTGGCAAAGATCAGCCGGTCGTCGGGATCATAGATCGCGATCCCCTCCGAGATGGCGTCGAGCGCGTCGACCACGAAGGCATCGCCGCGCTCGCGCTTGGGATCCAGGGAGGCGACCAGATCCTCGATCTGGCGCTGCTCGGTCACGTCCACGACGAACAGCACGGCGTGCGAGATGGCGCCGTCGGGGCCGATCAGCGGCGACATCACACGGCGCACGAAGCGGCGGCCCTGCAGGGGATAGTCCATCCACCCCTGCCACTCCACCGTCTCGCCGGCGAAGGCGCTTTCCAGGTCGCGGCGCAGCAGCGCGGCAAAGCGCGCCGGGAACAGCGATTCGATCGAGGCCCCTTCCAGCGCGTCCGACCCCTGCCCCAGGAAGGCGGCGTGGCGGCGGTTGGCGAAGCGGTAGGTGCCGTCGGCATTCAGCAGCACCACCCGCGCCGGAAGATTGTCCAGCACCGCAGTCAGCAGAGGGTCGAGCCCGCGCGCCATCGCCGCCGGAGCCCCGGCTAGCTCCAGATCTGGCGGTAGAGGGCGACGATCTCCTCCGCCGTCGGCACCCGCGGATTGTTGCCCGGGGAGCCCGAGGCCAGGGCCTGCGCCGCCATGGTTTCGAGAAGCGAATCCCAGCGCGCCTTGTCGATGCCGTAGTCGCGGGGCGACGGCACCTTGAGCTCGGCATTCAGCGCCGCCAGCGCCTCCAGCAGCTTGGCGACGGCCGCCTGATCGCCCTCCCCCTCCTCGGCCACGCCCATGGCACGCGCGCAGTCGGCATAGCGGTCGAGCGCCGCGCCGGCGGAAAAGGCGGTGACCGCCGGCAGCAGCATGGCGTTCGACAGGCCGTGCGGCACATGGAAGAAGGCGCCGATCGGCCGGCTCATGCCGTGGACCAGGGCGACCGAACTGTTGGAGAAGGCGAGGCCGGCCTGGGTCGCGCCCAGCATCATCTCCTCGCGCGCCGCACGGTTGCCAGGCTCGAAGCAGGCGGTGCGGATATTGGCGTGGATGCGCCGCATCGCCATCAGCGCCAGCCCATCGGCCATCGGGTTGCGCCGGCGCGACACATAGGCCTCGATGGCATGTGTCAGGCTGTCGATGCCGGTATCGGCCGTCAGCCTGAAGGGCTTGCCCAGGGTCAGCTCGTAGTCGACGATCGCGGCGGCGGGCAGGCAGCCCAGGCCGGCGATCAGCATCTTCTCGTCGCTGGCGGTATCGGTGATGACGGTGAAGCGCGTCGCCTCCGAGCCGGTGCCGGCGGTGGTCGGGATGGCGACCACCGGCACCGCCCCGCGGTCGGCCAGATTGGGCACCTTGTGGTCGCGCATCCGCCCGCCAAGCGCGGCCAGCACGCTCATTGCCTTGGCGGTGTCGATGGGCGAGCCGCCGCCGAAGGCGACCAGCCCGTCGAAGCCGCCTTCCTTCAGCCTTGCGGTGCCCGCCTCCACCACCAGGTCGGTAGGGTCGGGCACGGTGTCGCAGAAGCTCTCGAAGGCGATCCCGGCGGCGGTGAGCCGGTCGGTCAGGCGCGACAGCAGCCCGGAATCGCGCATGAAGGGATCGCTCACCACCAGGGGCCGGGCGATGCCCAGCCGCCCCAGCATCGCCGGCGCCTCCGCCACCGCGCCCCCGCCCACCGCGATCAGCCGCGGCATCATCAGGGTGGCGATCATGGGTGGTTTTCCTCCAGAATTGAACTGGCGGACGATAGCGCGCCGGCAACCGCCGGAGAAGCGTTAACCGTCCATCAACACCGGCCCGCCAGCATGGGCAAGGCGCGCAAGGAAAGGTCGACCGTCGATGGCTGCTCCGAGGGACCCCACGGCAAGACGGGCCGAGCGCGCGCACAGCCTGTATGACAGCCTGACCGGCCTGCCCGCACGCCCGCTGGTCGAGCACCGGCTGGCCGCCGCCTGCCGCGAGGCCGCCGCCGACCCGGCCAGTGGTGGCTCGGTCGCGCTCTACATCGTCGACATCGACAAGATGCGGCTGGTCAACGAGGTCTATGGCCATACCAGGGGCGACCTGCTGATCCAGGAGACCGCCCGCCGCCTCGCCCTGGCCGTGCGCCGGCAGGATGTGGTGGGCCGCACGGCCGGTGGCGCCTTCCTGGTGGTGGTGCCGGCCATCACCGGCGCGGCCGAGGCGATGGAGATCGGCCGGCGCTTCTGTGCGGCGGTCTGCGGGCCGCTGCGGCTGGGCGACACCGAGCTGTACGTCTCGGCCAGCTTCGGGCTTGCGGTATGGCCGCAGGATGGCCAGGAGCCGGCCGACCTGATGCGCGCCGCCGAGGCCGCCTGCGAACATGCCAAGCAGGCCGGCGGCGGCCAGTGCGCCAGCTACAGCGACAGCATGACCGACCGGGCGCGGCGGCGCATGCGGCTCGACACGGAGCTGCGCCGCGCCGTGCGGGACCGCGCCTTCCACCTGAACTACCAGCCCCGGATCGATACCCGGACCGGCAAGGTCGTCTGCGTCGAAGCCTTGATCCGCTGGCGGATGCGCGACGGCACGATGGTGCCGCCGGCCGAGTTCATCCCGGTTGCCGAGGCCACCGGGATGATCGGCATCATCGGGGAATGGGTCCTGGATGCCGCCTGCCGCCAGCTCGTGGCCTGGGACCGCGAGGGCATCGGCCTGCCGCAGGTGGCGGTCAACCTGTCAGCCCTGCAACTTCGCCAGGACGACATCGTCCAGGTGGTCCGCCGCGTGCTGCGCGACTGCGGCGTGGCGCCGCAGCGCCTGGAGCTGGAGCTGACGGAATCGATGGTGGTCGAGGATACCGCCGTGGTCGTGCGCAACCTCGATGACCTGCGCCGGCTCGGCACGCACCTCGCGCTTGACGATTTCGGCACCGGCTATTCCTCGCTGGCCATGCTGAAGAGCCTGCCGCTGACCACGCTGAAGATCGATCGCGGCTTCGTGGCGGGCTGCGTCGAGGACCCCCGGGACGCCGGCATCACGGCCGCGGTGCTGCAGCTTGCCCGCGCCTTCAGGCTGACCACCGTGGCCGAGGGGGTGGAGCAGGCGGACCAGGTAGCGGTGCTGGCCGCGCAGGGCTGCGACCAGCTCCAGGGCTATCACATCTGCCGGCCCCAGATGCCGGAGGCCGTGGCGGCCTTCCTGCTGGAGCGAGGCGCGGCGCCGGCAGCCTAGCCGGCCCTTCGCCAGGCCCCCCGCAGATGGTCTCGCCTGCCGTGCTCGGCGCCAATCTGGCGCTGTTCGCCGTGTCCCTGCTCTGGGCCTCGCTGGTGCCGGCGATCGACCTGCTGCTGCACCACTACGAGGCGCCGACGGTGGCGGTGCTGCGCTATGCGCTGGCGCTGCCCTTCCTGCTGGCCGCCCTGGCCTGGCGCGAGGGCAGTGCGGCCTTCGCCGGCGTGCCCTGGGACCGGCTGCTGCGGCTGGGCGCGGCGATGGCCGGATTCGGCATCGGCTACACCTACGGCATCGGCCTAGCGGGGCCGGTGCTGGCCGCGCTGCTGGGCGCGCTCGGGCCGCTGACCGCGACTGCGATCGCCTGGGCGGTGTTCG
>CAZEQG010000027.1:0-14326 GCA_964514295.1 uncultured Alphaproteobacteria bacterium | reverse complement strand
CCACCAGCGCCGGCAGCAGCGGCCAGCCGGAACACCGGCCCGGCGGCAAAGCCCGGGGCGGCGCCAAGGCCGGTCAGCCTGCGGGCGGCGGCCACGCTCACTCCTCGTGGAAGCGGTCGCGCACGAGGGCCAGCAGGGCAGCCAGCGCCGCCTCGGCATCCTCGCCGCTGACCCGGAAATACAGCGTCGCCCCCTTGGGCGCCTTCACGCGCATCACCTTGACCGGGCTCTTGGCGTCGGTCCACGGGCCGTCGGGGGCGAGCGAGAAGGCGATGGAGCTGGCGAAGCTCTTGGCAAGCTGCGTCAGCTTCACTGCCGGCCGCGCGTGCAGGCCAACCGCATTCGTCAGTTCGGCGTGGCCAGTCAGGGCAAGGATCGTCGTCATCTCGCTCTCAGCTTGAGTAGTACTCTTCGGCGGCGGCGCGCACGGCCGCAAGCGGCGAGCCGCCCGAAGCCTCGGTCGCCGCCACCACCGCGCCCTCGACGATCGGGGCGGTGCACAGCACCACCAGATCGCGCCGCGCCTCCGGCAGCATTTCGATCGCCATTTCGGTATTGGTCTCGGCCCCGCCCAGGTCGACCAGCACGGCAACCCCGGCCGGCGACCAGGCGCTGTCGATCGCCGCCATGATCGCCGCCACATCGGTGCCCAGCCCGCCCTCGGCGTTGCCGCCCGTCCAGGCCAGGGGCACGCTGTCGCCGACCATCTGGCGCACCATGTCGGCCGTTCCCTCGGCCACCTTAGGCGAATGCGAGACGATCACCACGCCGACATTCACGGCCGTCCTCCCAGATGTCCGGCGATGGCGCCGACCAGCAGGGCGGCCGAACAGGCGCCCGGGTCCATATGGCCGATCGAACGGTCGCCGAGGAAGGCGGCACGGCCGCGCAGCGCCTTCATCGGCACGGTCGCCGCCGCGGCCTCGGCCGCAATCGCGGTCAGCGCCTGCGCGCCTGCCCCCTCGGCCAGCGCGCGCTGCACCGGCACCAGCACGTCGAGCATGGTCTTCTGCCCCGGCTCCGAACGGCCGCGCGCCTGCACGGCGGCGATCGCCCGGGCAAGTGCGGGCGCCAGATCGCCCACCGCCGGCTCCGGCGGCAGGGCCTTGCCGAGTTCCATGAAGAGCGTGCCGAACAGCGGCCCGGAGGCCCCGCCCACCTTCATCACCAGGGCCATGCCGATGGCCTTCAGCAGCTCCGGCCAGGGCTTGGCGGATTCGGCCGGCAGCGCGGCCAGCACGGCCTCGAAGCCGCGCTTCATGTTGAGCCCGTGGTCGCCATCCCCGATCGCCTGGTCGAGGGCGGTAAGGGTCTCGGCCTTGTCGATCACCGCCCCGGCGGCGGCGGCGACCAGGGCCTGCTTGGCTGCTGCGTCCATCGCCTCCTCCTAGCCTCTCAGCCGCTGCCCGGCCATGTCGAAGAACAGCGGCCGGCGGAGCGTCAGCGCCACCCGGTCGCCCTTGGCCAGGGGCGCGTCGGGATCGGCCAGGGTGACGATGGCGTTGCCGGCCAGATCGATGTGCAGGTGGTTCTGGTCGCCCAGATGCTCGACCCAGGCCACCCTGCCCGGCCCGTCGGCCGCCCGCTCGATCGCCAGATGCTCCGTGCGCGCGCCGATGGTGGCGGTGCCGGCGGGCATCGCCACGTCGGGGAACAGGGCGGCGGGCAACAGGTTGATGGCGGGCTGGCCCAGCCGGGCCGCGACATGGCGGTTCACCGGCTCCTCATAGATCTCGCGCGGGGTGCCGATCTGCACCAGCCGGCCGCCATCGATCACGCCGATGCGGCTGGCCATGGTCATCGCCTCGATCTGGTCGTGGGTGACGTAGAGCACGGTGGCGCCAAGGTCCTGCTGCATGTGCTTGAGCTCCACGCGCAGCTCGGCCCTGAGCTTGGCATCCAGGGAGGACAGCGGCTCGTCCATCAGATAGGCAGCCGGGGCGCGGACCAGGGCCCGGCCGATGGCGACCCGCTGCATCTGGCCGCCCGACAGGGCGGTCGCCCGGTTGTCCAGCTTGTCCTCGATGCGCAGCAGGGCGGCGACCGCCCTGACCTTGCGGGCGATCTCGGTTTCCGGCTGGCGGCGGGCGGGGGCGCGCAGGGGGAAGGCCAGGTTGTCGTAGACGCTGAGATGGGGGTAGAGCGAATACTGCTGGAACACGAAGGCGACGTCGCGGGCGGCCGGCGGCGCGGCGGTGACATCCCGCCCGGCGATATGGATGGCCCCGGCATCCGGGCGCTCCAGCCCGGCGACCAGGCGCAGGGTGGTGGTCTTGCCCGCACCGGTCGGCCCCAGCAGCACCACGAACTCGCCATCCGCCACGGTCAGCGACAGGCCGCTGACGGCCGCCTGCGCGCCGAAGCGCTTGTCCACCCCTTCCAGGCGAAGCTCAGCCATGGGCGGCCCCGCCGGTGCGCACGGGCCGGCCGCTCGCCGCCTCGAACAGCGACAGCCGCTCGGCCCGGAAGTCCAGCCCGACCGTCTCGCCGACCGCCAGGCGCAGGGTGGAGGGTGCCCTCGCCCTCACCAGGCCGAAGCCGGTGCGCAGGGTGACGATCTGGGTGGTGCCGAGATATTCGGTGCCGAACACCGCCCCGCGCAGCCCCCCCTCCCCGCCCAGCCGGACATGTTCGGGCCGCACACCGAGGACGAGGCTGGTATCGGCAACCGCCTCGGCCACCGGCGGCAGGGCGAGCCGGCCATCGGCCAGCATCACCTCGCGCTGGCCGGGCTGCAGCGCGGCGCGGAAGGGCAGCAGGTTCATCGCCGGCGAGCCGATGAAGGAGGCGACGAACAGGCTGGCCGGATGGTCATAGATCTCCTGGGGCGGGGCGCATTGTTCGACGACGCCGTTGTTCATCACCGCGATCACATCGGCCATCGCCATGGCCTCCATCTGGTCATGGGTGACATAGACGGTGGTCGCCCCCAGCCGGTCGTGCAGCGCGCGCAACTCGCCGATCATCGCCTCGCGCATCTCGGCATCGAGCGCCCCCAGCGGCTCGTCCATCAGGAACGCCTTGGGCTGGCGCACGATGGCGCGGCCCAGCGCCACGCGCTGGCGGTCGCCGCCCGACAGGCGCGAGACCGGCTGATCGAGCAGATGGTCGATGCGCAGGATGCGCGCGGCCTCGGCCACCCGCTCGCGGATGCGCGCCTTCGCCAGGCCCTCGCAGGACAGCGGGAAGCCCATGTTGGCGCGCACGTTCATGTGGGGATAGAGGGCGAAGAGCTGGAAGACGAAGGCGATGTCGCGGGCCGAGGCGCGGCGCTGCGTGACATCCTCGCCGTCGAGCAGGATGCGGCCGGAAGTCGGCAGCTCCAGCCCCGCGATCAGGCGCAGGGTGGTGGTCTTGCCGCAGCCAGACGGGCCGAGCATGACGAAGAACTGCCCATCCTTCACCGTGAAGCTGGAGTCCCTGACCGCGACGAAATCATCGAAGCGCTTGTGCAGCCTCTCCACCCCGATCTCTGCCACCGCCGCTACTCCGGAAACTTGCTGACGACGACGAACATCGCGACACCCGTCAGCATGGTGGCGAAGGACCAGGAATAGAGCGTCAGCGACAGCGGCTGCATCAGCATCACCACGCCGGCGGCGATCACCACGGTTGCGGCCGCCTCCCACGGGCCGCGGCGGAACAGGCGGCGCCCGCTCATTTGCGCACCGCCCCGAAGGTGATGCCGCGCAGCAGGTTCCGGCGCAGCAGGACCGTGAACACCACGATCGGGATCAGGAACAGCGTGGTGCCGGCGGCCACCGCCGGCCAGTCCTGCCCGCCTTCGCCGATGATGATGGGGATGAAGGGCGGTGCCGTCTGCGCCTCGCCAGAGGTCAGCAGCACCGCGAAGGCGTATTCGTTCCAGGCGAAGATCAGGCAGAAGATGGCGGTGGCGGCGATGCCGGTGGTGGCCTGCGGCAGCACCACCTTCCAGAACGCCTGCAGCCGGGTGTAGCCATCGATCATCGCGGCTTCCTCGTACTCGCGCGGGATCTCGTCGATGAAGCCCTTCAGCAGCCACACCGCCAGCGACACGTTGACCGAGGTGTAGAGGATGATCATGCCGAGCCTGGTGTCGGACAGGCCAAGCTCGCGGTACATGAGGTAGATGGGGATGGCCACCGCGATCGGCGGCATCATCCGGGTCGACAGGATGAAGAACATCAGGTCGTCCTTCAGCGGCACCCGGAAGCGCGAGAAGCCATAGGCCGCGAGCGTGCCGAGCACGACCGCGCAGAAGGTGGAGCCGAACGCGATGACGATGGAGTTCCAGAAGCGCGGCAGATAGTTCGACGGGCCCGCCACCACCATGTTGCGGGCGCGCGCGATCTCCTCGCACACCCCCGACGGCGGCGGCAGGCTGGCGATGTATTCGGCCGTCTGGCGCGAGCGGGTGGTGAACAGGTTGCAGTAGCCCTCCAGCGAGGGCGTGAACACCAGCTTCGGCGGATAGGAGATGGAATCGGGCGGCGTCTTGAAGCTGGTCAGGAATATCCAGGCCAGCGGCACCATCGTCACCAGCGCGTAGAAAATCACCAGCGCGCCGGCAATGCGCCGGGTGAGCGGGGTCGGCGCGACCACGGAATGGGCAGTGACACTCATCGCTGCTTCACCCGGTTCAGGGCCTTCACATAGATGTTGGCAAGGCCGAACACGGCCACGAACAGGATGATGGCGAAGGCGGAGGAGAAGCCGGTGCGCCACTTCTCGAAGGCTTCGCGCTTCAGCGTGATCGAGGCGACCTCGGTGGTCGAGCCGGGGCCGCCGCCGGTCAACAGGTTCACCATGTCGAACATCTTGAAGTTCTCGATGCCGCGGAACAGCACCGCCAGCATGATGAAGGGCAGCGCCATCGGCAGGGTGATCGACCAGAACTGCCGCCAGGGCGAGGCCCGGTCCACCTCGGCCGCCTCATAGAGATAGTCCGGGATCGAGCGCAGCCCGGCAAGGCAGATCAGCATCACGTAGGGCGTCCACATCCAGCTGTCGACGATGACGATGGCCCAGGGCGACAGCGTCACGTCGCCCAGCATCTGGAAGGATGACGGCGGGATGCCGCTGACGAAGGACACGGCATAGTTGAACAGGCCGATCTGCGGCTGGTAGAGGAAGGTCCAGAAATTCCCCACCACCGCCGGCGACAGCATCATCGGCAGCAGGATCACCGTGGTCCAGAAGCCATGGCCGCGGAAGCGGCGGTCGATCAGCCAGGCCAGCAGGAAGCCCAGCACCGTCTGGATGGCGATGGAGGTGATGACGAAGCGCGCCGTCACCTGCATGGCCGCCCAGATGTCCGGGTTGGTCAGGATGTCCTGGTAATAGTCGGTGCCGATGTAGCGCAGCGGCGCGTTGGGCCGGTTGGCGCGGTAGTTGGTGAAGGACAGCCACACCGTCCAGATCAGCGGGAAGATGTTGATCGCCAGCAGCAGCACGATGGTGGGCGAGATGAACAGCCAGGCGATGGCGCGGTCCGACAGGCCGCGCACCTGGCGGGCGAGCCCCGCCGGGGTGGCGGTGGCGGCGCGCTCGGCAAGCCGGCTGAGGGTGTTGGCGTCGGTCATCTTCCTGTCGCTGGGCAAGGGTGGCGGCAATGGCGACCGGGATCAATCCCGCGCCTGCCTGAAGGATGGCGGGGCCAGGGGGTGGCAAGGCATAGGAGGGGGCGGCGGCGCCGGGGCCGCCCTGCCGCCCGCCCGGGGGCGGCAGGGGGCCTGGCCGGAGGGCCGCCGCCTCAGAGCTTGCCTTCCTCCTTGAACACCTTGGTCCAGTCGGCGATCAGCAGGTCGAGGGCCTGCTTGGCCGTGCCCTGGTCGGCCACCACATAGTCGTGCACGCGCTTCTGCATGGCGAGCAGGAGCTGGGCATAGGCGGGTTCGGCCCAGAAATCCACCACCTGCCCCATCGCCTCCAGGAAATCGGCGGCGAAGGGGGCGCTGGCCTTGAAGTCGGGCGCACCCAGCACCGCCTTGTGGCAGGAATAGCCGCCGAGCGACCACCACTTCTTCTGCACCTCGGCGCTGGCGAACCACTTGATGTACTGCAGTGCCTCGTTGCGGTTGGGCGAATAGGCGACGACCGAGATGCCCTGGCCGCCGAGCTGCGAGCCCTTCACCGCCTCGCCGGGATTGACGAAGAAGCCGATGCGATCGCCGCCCACCTTCTCGTCCTTGTACAGGCCGGGGAAGAAGGCGAACCAGTTCATCTGCAGCGCCACCTGCCCGGATTTGAAGGCGTCGAGCCCTTCCTGCATGTAGGCGTTGGAATAACCCGGCGGCGTGCAGCACTTGTAGAAGTCCTTGTAGAACTCCAACCCCTTCACCGCCGCCTCGCTGTTCACGAAGCCGGCCATGGAATAGGGCTTGGCCGGGTCCTGATACTTGAAGCCGAAGGGGTAGAGCGCGTTGTTCACGCCCATGGTGATGCCTTCCGAGCCGCGCTCGGTGAAGATCGCCGCGCCATAGACCTTCTTGCCGTCGATCTCGCGGCCCTGGAAGAACTGCGCAATCTGCTTCAGCTCGGTCTGCGTCTTCGGCACCGTCAGGTCGCGGCCGTGCTTGGCCTTGAACTCGGCCTGGATCTCGGGCCGGGCAAACCAGTCCTTGCGGTAGGTCCAGCCCAGCGCATCGCCCATCGCCGGCAGGGCATAGTAGTTGGGCGTGCCCTTCGGCCACTGGGCATAGCCGGCGACCGTGGCCGGCATGAAGTCATCCATCGAGATTCCTTCCTTCTGGAAGAAATCGTTCAGCTTCACGTAGTGTCCGTTCTCGGCCGAGCCGCCGATCCACTGCGAATCGCCGATCATCAGGTCGCACAGCCGGCCCTTGGAGTTCAGCTCGTTCAGCATGCGGTCGGCGAAATTCGGCCAGGGCACGAATTCGAACTTCATGCCGACACCGCTCTTGGCGGTGAAATCCTTCGACAGCTCGACCAGGGCGTTGGCGGGGTCCCAGGCGGCCCAGCACAGCGTCAGCGTCTTGCCCTGCGCCCGCGCCTCCATCGGCGCCGCGGCCAGCGCGCAAGCGGCCAGCGCACCGGCGAATGCCACGATCTTCCTCATGGGTGTTTCCTCCTCCCCTTTGCTTAACAGCCGGTCCGATGCTTGCCGCCGGCTCCGGGGTCAGGACCGGCACCGGGCCAGCCGCCCGGATCGTCCTTCCGATGTTTAGTAGATGTTCATTTAATAAACATGTCAAGAGACATCCAGGACAAGGCCATCCCGCCGCGCCAGAGGATTTTTTATTTCTTTTCAAACTGTTGCGTACTTTCTGCGTTGCAGCATGAACTCTTTCCGCATCGCAGCACGATACAAACTAAACAGCCTCCCCGCCGGAGCGCCGCCCCCCCCAGCAGCGCCGGGAGCAAGGCAATGCCGGCGGCATGGGGGTGTCTGGCGGCACCGTTTCGGTTGCCGGTCGGGCCGCTCGACCGGCGGTGGCGGCGGGGGCATGATCGGGGGCGGCCGTCATGGGGGGTGCCATGTTCGCGACATTGACCGGGATGCTGGACTGGATCGGGCTTGCGGTGTTTGCCACCTCGGGCGCGCTGGTGGCCTCCCGCAAGGAGATGGACATTTTCGGCTTCTGCCTGCTCGGCACCGTCACCGGGATCGGCGGCGGCACGCTGCGCGACCTGCTGCTGGGGGTGGCGCCGGTGTTCTGGGTCCGCGACCCGGCACCGGTGATGCTGTGCGTGGCGGTTTCCGCGCTGGTGTTCTTCACCGCCCACATCCCGCAGTCGCGCTATCGCGCCCTGCTGTGGCTGGATGCCGCCGGGCTGGGGCTGTTCGCGGTGGTCGGTGCCGAGCGCGCGCTTGCCACCGGCTGCGGCCCCTTCATCGCGGTGACCATGGGGGTGGTGACGGCCACCTTCGGGGGCATCCTGCGCGACATACTGGGCGGGGAGAGCCCGGTGGTGCTGCGGCGGGAGATTTATGTCACCGCCGCGCTGGCGGCCGCCCTGGTCCATGTCGGGATGGTCACCGCCGGGGCGCCGGAGGCGGGGGCCACCTTGGTCGGCGCGATGGCCGGGTTCGGCGTGCGCGGGGCCGCCATCATCGGCAACTGGTCGCTGCCGCGCTACCGCCCGCGCCCGGGCCGGGCGCCGGCGGAGCTGGGCCTCTAGCCGGCCTCAGCCGTGCTGGTCGATGGCCCCCCGCACGAAGGCGCGCAGCTTGCGCACGGCCGCCACCACGGCCAGCGCCGTCAGCGGAATTGACACCAGCAGCACCGCCTCCTGGTCCAGCTTCAGCCCCACCGCCCCCAGCCCCTTTGCGGCATAGCCGATCAGCCCGACCAGGTAATAGGTGATGGCGACGGCCGACAGGCCCTCGACCGTGCTTTGCAGGCGAAGCTGCATCGCCGCCCGGCGGTTCATCGATTCCAGCACCTGGCGCTGCTGGGCGGCGCGCTGCACCTCGACCCGGGTGGACAGGAGCTGGGTTGCCCGGGCGACGCGCTGGGACAGGGATTCCAGCCGTCGCGACACCGACAGGCAGGTGTTCATGGCCGGCGCCAGCCGCCTCTCGGTGAACTCCCCGAAGGGCTGCAGGCCGCGGATGCGCACCTCGCGCAGCTCGCCGATGCGCCGGCGCACCAGCTCGTGATAGGCGATGGCGGCCCCGAAGCGGTAGTGGTGGGCGGCCTCGCTGGCATCGATCTCGGCCTCCAGCCGGGTCAGGCGTTCGAGCAGCCCCGGCTCGTCGATGCCCTCTGCCCCGGCCAGGCTGGTGGTGATCTCGGCCAGCGCCCGCTCGCGCTGGGCCAGGAAGGGCGCCAGGGTGCGGGCGACCGGAAAGGCCAGCAGCGCCATCACCCGGTAGGTGTCGATCTCCAGCAGCCGCTGCACCAGCCGGCCGGCCTGGCGCGGGGTCAGGCCGCGGTCGAGCAGCAGGATGCGGCTGAAGCCATCGGCCTGGATGCGGAAGTCGGTCAGCGCCACGGCGGCATCGCCCACCCCGGCGCCGACCAGGGCATTGCCGGCGAACAGCCGGGCGGCGATCGCCTCATGGTCGGGCGGCCCCTCGCCGGCCGGCTGGATCGCGGCATGGGCGGCCACCATCACCTCGCCGGGCAGGGCGGCGATCCAGTCCGCCGGCGCCGCGTCGATCGCCGGCGCGGCGAAGGGATCTTCGGCACTGGCGAGGCCCGGCACGATGATGGTGTAGCGGGCGAACTCGGTGTGGCGTTCCCACACCAGGCGGAAGCCGCCGAGCGCGGCGCTGACATGGCTGGCATCGGCGGCCGGCGGCGGCAGCCCGAACCGCCCCAGAAGGGCGGCAAGATGGTCGAGCTCCGCCTGGCGCTGGCTCCAGTCCGACCGCAGCGCCAGGTAGCTCAGCCGCAGCGGCGCTTCGAGGGCTTCCGGCGGGCGGGCGTGGACCTCGTCGTTCAGTTCGCGGCGTTGCGGATGGTCGCGGGGCAGCAGCATCGGCGCCTCGGGCAGGCCGCCGCGTCAGGGCGGCTGGAGCCGGCCGACCTCGCGGCCGGTCGCTGGATCGATGGCGATCACGCTGCCCGATGGCAGGCGCAGCCACAGCCGGTCGCCGGCCCCGGTCATCTCCACCGGCGCCTCGGGCAGCGGCCTGGTGCCGAAGCCGGCCTCGCGCGCCGCCCCGCCGAGCCGCCCGGCGATGGTGACGGCGATCACCACCACCCCGGCCACGATCAGCAGCCCCATCACGACGACAAGGATCTTGAGCGCCTGCATCTATTCCGCTTCAACCTTCCCCGCGATGGACACCACCACCCTGACCGTGCCGCCGGAAGCGGCGGGCGAGCGGCTGGACCGCTTCCTCAGCACCGCCCTGCCCGGCCTGTCGCGCAGCCGGCTGAAGGCGCTGATCGAGGCCGGCCACGTGCGCCTGGATGCCGCGACCATAGGCGACCCCAACCGCAGGGTCAAACCCGGCCAGGCGCTGAGCGTGGCACTGCCGCCGCCGGCGCCGGCCGAGCCCGCGGCCCAGGCGATCGCCCTCCAGGTGGTCTTCGAGGACCGCCACCTGATCGTCATCGACAAGCCGGCCGGGCTGGTCGTCCACCCGGCACCCGGCAACCAGGACGGCACCCTGGTGAATGCCCTGATCGCCCATTGCGGCGACAGCCTCAGCGGCATCGGCGGGGTGCGCCGGCCCGGCATCGTCCACCGCATCGACAAGGACACCTCCGGCCTGCTGGTGGCGGCCAAGACCGATGCCGCCCATCAGCATCTGTCGGCGCAGTTCCAGGCCCATTCGATCGAGCGCGAGTACCTCGCCCTGGTGCGCGGCGTGCCGGTGCCGCTGGCCGGCACCATCAGCGGCCCGATCGGCCGCGACCCCCGCCACCGCCAGCGCATGGCGATCCTTGCCTCGGGCAAGCCGGCCGTCACCCACTACCGCACCCTCAGCCGCTTCGGCGAGGCCGCGAGCCTGCTCGCCTGCCGGCTGGAGACCGGGCGCACGCACCAGATCCGGGTGCACCTGGCGAGCCGCGGCCACCCGCTCGCCGGCGATCCGCTCTATGGCGGGCGGCGGAAGGCGAGCGGGGTGGCGGGGCTCGATGCGGTGCTGAACGCTTTTCAGCGCCAGGCCCTGCACGCCGCGCGGCTCGGCTTCAGCCATCCGCAAACGGCGGAATGGCTGGCCTTCGAAAGCCCGCTACCGGCCGACATGGCCGGGCTGATCGAGGCGGTTGCGGTCTTGTTTCGGTCTTAATTCCGACTAATTTAGTCTGGTATGAAGAGGGTGCCGGCAGCAGACCGGCACGAAGCTGGAGGCATCTATATGGCGACCACGGCGGCACTGCCCAGCATCAGCGCGGAAGGCAACCTCACGCGCTACCTGCAGGAAATCCGCAAGTTTCCGATGCTGGAGCCGGACGAGGAGTTCATGCTCGCCAAGCGCTGGCAGGAGCATGGCGATTCCGAGGCCGCGCACCGCCTGGTGACCAGCCATCTCCGGCTGGTGGCGAAGATCGCCATGGGCTATCGCGGCTATGGCCTGCCGGTCAGCGAACTGATCTCGGAAGGCAATCTCGGCATGATGCAGGCGGTCAAGCGCTTCGATCCCGATCGCGGCTTCCGGCTCGCGACCTATGCGATGTGGTGGATCAGGGCGGCGATCCAGGAATACATCCTGCATTCCTGGTCGCTGGTGAAGATGGGCACCACGGCGGCGCAGAAGAAGCTGTTCTTCAACCTGCGCAAGCTGAAGGGCCAGATCCAGGCGCTCGACGACGGCGACCTCAGCCCCGAGCAGGTGACCAAGATCGCCACCAAGCTGGAGGTGCCGGAGCAGGACGTGGTGCAGATGAACCGGCGCCTCGCCAGTCCCGACCACAGCCTGAACGCCCCCTTGCGGGTCGACGGCGAGGGCGAGTGGCAGGACTGGCTGGTCGATGACAGCGACAGCCAGGAGACCGTGCTGGCCGAACGCCAGGAGCTGGGCCAGCGCCGGCGGCTGCTGGTGAACGCGATGACGACGCTGAACGAGCGCGAGCGGCACATCCTGACCGAGCGCCGCCTGCGCGAGAACCCGACCACGCTGGAGGACCTGTCGCAGGAATACGGCATCAGCCGCGAGCGCGTCCGCCAGATCGAGGTGCGCGCCTTCGAGAAGCTTCAGAAGGCGATGAAGAACGCCGCCATCCAGGAACGCCTGGGGGCTTAAGCGCCGGCAAGGCTGAGGCATGCACAGGAATCAGCCCCGCCACGCCACGGCGGGGCTGGAATCCGCGCGGCCGATACCGCAAATTGTGCGCCCTTGCAGGAGTTCCATCCATGGCGCCGAAGCGCGTGTTCATCGACGGGGAGGCCGGAACCACCGGCCTTCAGATCATCGACCGGCTGAAGGGTGAGGCCGCGATCGCGGTCCATTCCATCGCCCCCGAACGACGCAAGGACCCCGAGGCGCGCCGCGCCGCCATGGCCGAGGTCGATGCCGTGGTGCTCTGCCTGCCCGATGCGGCGGCGAAGGAATCCGTGGCGCTGGCCGAGAGCCTCGGCAACCGCGCCCCGCGCCTGCTCGATGCCAGCACCGCCCACCGCATCGCCGAGGGCTGGACCTACGGCTTCGCCGAGATGGTGAAGGGCCAGGCGGCGGCCATCGCCGGGGCGGCGCGGGTGGCCAATCCCGGCTGCTATCCGACCGGCGGCATCGCCCTGCTGCGGCCGCTGACCGATGCCGGGCTGCTGCCGCGCGACTATCCGGTGGTGGTCAGCGCGATCAGCGGCTACAGCGGCGGCGGGCGGGCAATGATCGAGGCGCATGAGGCCGCCGGCGGCCCGCCATACGAGCTCTACGGCCTCGACATGGAGCACAAGCACCTGCCCGAGCTGCAGCATTATGGCGGGCTCAGCCGGCGCCCGGTGTTCGTGCCGTCGGTCGGGCATTTCCGCCAGGGCATGGTGGTGACCGTGGCCCTGCATCTGGACCTGCTGCACGGCGTGGCGAAGGCGGCGACGCTGGAGGAGGCGCTGGCCGCCCATTACGAGCCGGACGGGCTGGTGAAGGTGGTGCCCTTCGACGGCAAGGCCCCGCGCCTCCACGCCGAGGACTTCAACGGCAGCGATGTGCTGGAGTTGCGCGTGCTGCCCAACGACCGCCGCGGCCAGGCGATCCTGGTCGCCCGCCTCGACAATCTCGGCAAGGGCGCCTCCGGTGCCGCCGTGCAGAACCTGAAGCTGATGCTGGGCGTGGCGGCATAGCGGCCGTTCGGCGCGGCGATGGGACTGTTATCGCTCGTCGACAGTCTGCTGGCCGCGCTCACGGCGCTGTTCTGGATCGCTCTGGTTGTTCTGTTCCTGACCGTCGTCGCTGGTTGGGCAGGAGCGCAGCCGCTGGCCGCCACCGCAGTCGCGGTCGCGATCGCCTGCGTCGCCGGCTTGATCCTGCGGGGGCGGCAGCTGAAGCGGGCGGCCTTCTACGAGGCGGTGCGGGCGGCGGCGGCAGCACACCATGAGGAACTGCAGCGACGGTTGGACCAGTCGACCGTCAAGACACGCTACGGCGAAATCTGGGATGCAGATGGCTGGCAGACGGAGATGGAATTCTTCGTGACTGTCGCCGTCGCCAAGGATCTGCAGCCGGCTGCGGGCAGCATCGATTGGCGCCGGGTCGATGAGATCTTGCGGGCCGAAATCAGGCGTGCCCAAGGTGCCGGGGATGCGGGCGCACTGCCCGCGGCGGCAAGGCCGGTGCAGCCTGCTCCCCCTTCGTCCCTCGACGGGCTCGGGATGACGGGCTCAGGGTGAGGCGTATTGGATGGGTGGGGGCAGCAGCGCCAACGCACCCCGGCCCCCAGTCGCCTCATGGTGAGCTTGGTCGAACCATGAGGCGCGGCACCGCCCGTGCGGGCAGCCGCCCCCCCCTTTCGACCCGCTCAGGATAAGGCGTGATGGATGCGTGGGGGCATCACCGAAGACCCCCCCCGCCCGTTACCCGCGGCGGCCGGCGATCGGGGTGATGGGCTGGGCCTCCAGGTCCCAGGGGAAATAGATCCAGGTGTCCTGGCTGACCTCGGTGACATAGGTGTCGACCAGGGGCTTGCCCTGCGGCTTGGCGTAGATGGTGGCGAAATGCGCGCGCGGCAGCATGGCGCGGACGGCCCTGGCGGTGACGCCGGTATCCACCAGGTCGTCGATGATCAGCAGGCCCTCGCCGTCGCCGGCCACGCCCTTCAGCACCTTCAGGCTGCCTTGCGACTTGTCGTCATAGGAGGCGATGCAGATGGTGTCGACCAGGCGCAGGTCGAGTTCGCGGGCGACGATGGCGGCCGGCACCAGCCCACCCCGGGTGATCGCCACCACGCCGCGGAACGGTCCGATCTCCACCAGCCGCCAGGCCAGCGCCTTGGCGTTGCGGTGCAGTTCGTCCCAGCTCACCGGAAAGTTCCGTCCGTAGCGCGACTGGTCGCTCATGTGCCCTCCACCCCGAGGCGGCTGACATAGCCCCGGCCCGGGGCCTTGGCAATCGGCGATGCGCGGTGGCCGGCCGCCATGCTAGGCAGGACCGACCGGAGCGCGAGGGGACCGATGCTGAACACGCTTTCCTGCTATGGCGGCATGATCGTCGCCCCGCATCACCTGGCCGCCCAGGCCGGGCGCGACGTGCTGCGCGAGGGCGGCAACGCGGTCGAGGCGATGGTGGCGGCGGCCGCGGCGGTCGCGGTCTGCTATCCGCACATGAATGCGATCGGCGGCGATGGCTTCTGGCTGATCCGCGAGCCCGGCCGCCCGGTGCTGGGGATCGAGGCCTGCGGCCCCACCGGGCGGAACGTCACACCCGCCCTCTATCGCGGCCATGCCGCGATCCCGGCGCGCGGGCCGCTGGCCGCCAACACCGTGGCCG
>CAZEQG010000026.1:0-14542 GCA_964514295.1 uncultured Alphaproteobacteria bacterium | reverse complement strand
CCTCGGCGATGCCGCCGCCCACGCCCTGCGCGCCGCCGGTGACGATGATCGCCTTGCCGGCAAGGCTGAGGGCGATCACTGCACCACCTCCGCCACCCGGACCGGCCGGCCCTCGCGTGCCGAGCGTGCCGCCGCCTCGGCCAGCACCAGGGCGAGCCGGCCATCCTCGCCGCTGACCGGCATCGGCGTTTTCTCGCGCAGGGCGGCAAGGAAGGCGGCCAGCTCGGCCCGGTAGGCGGCGGCATAGCGCTCCAGGAAGAAATGCAGCGGCTTGTCCCGCGACACGCCGGCCGCCGTCGCCGCTTCGACCGTGGTTTCTGTCAGGTTGCCGGCGCTGAGCCGGCCGAGCGGGCCATGCACCTCGATGCGCTGGTCATAGCCATAGGCGGCGCGGCGGGTGTTGTTGATGAAGGCCTGCCGGCCCGACGGGGTGGTGAGGATCACCATCGCGGTATCGATGTCGCCGGCGTCCGCGATCGCCGGGTCGACCAGGCAGGCGCCGGTGGCGTAGACGCTGTCCGGCTCCTCGCCCAGCAGCCAGCGGGCCATGTCGAAGTCATGGATGGTCATGTCGCGGAACAGGCCGCCGGAAACCTTGATGTAGGCCAGCGGCGGCGGGCCGGGGTCGCGGCTTGTGATGACCACCTGCTCGGCCCGACCGATCTCGCCCGCCGCCAGCCGCGCCTTCAGGGCGGCGAAGCTGGGGTCGAAGCGGCGGTTGAAGGCGACGAAGAGCGGGATGCCCGCCCGCCGCACCACGGCAAGGCAGGCATCGACCCGGGCCAGGGACAGGTCGACCGGCTTCTCGCAGAACACCGCCTTGCCGGCCTCGGCAGCGCGGATCACCAGATCGGCATGGGTGTCGGTCGACGAGCAGACCATGACCGCGCCGACCGCCGGATCGGCGAACACCTCCCCGGCCGCCGCCGGCTTCGCCCCGTGCTGGGCCGCCAGCGCTGCCGCCGCCGCCGGGTCGACATCGACCACATGGCTGAGGCGCGCGAGCCCGCCGGCCGCCAGGTTGGCGGCATGAATGCGGCCGATCCGGCCGGCCCCGAACAACGCGATGTTCATTTCACTTCCCCTCAGGCCGTGACGGCCGCTCAGCCCGGCACCACCACCACGCCGTGGCTGGCGAAGGCGAGCCAGGCGGCATCGCCCGGCCGCAGCACACGGTCGACGGCGGCATCGACCACGAACAGTTCGCCAACGGAGGTGGCGACCGTGTACTCCATATGGGTGCCCAGATAGGCGCTCTTGACCACCGAACCGGACAGGCACGGGCCGCTGCCGCGGGCAGCCGACAGGATCAGCGCCTCCGGCCGGATCGCCAGCGTGACCTTGCCGGGCGCGGCGCCGCGTGCCGGCAGGTCAAGCACCGCCTCGCCGAGGGTGACCCGGCCAAGTCCGCCCCCGCCTTCGGCAAGCTCCGCCTCGACCAGATTGGCATCGCCGATGAAGTCGGCGACGAAGCGGTTCACCGGCGCCTCATAGAGGTCGCGTGGCGCGCCGGTCTGCGCGATCCGGGCGTTCGACATCACGATGATGCGGTCGGAGACGGCGAGCGCCTCCTCCTGGTCATGGGTGACATAGACCACGGTCAGGCCAAGGTTCTGCTGCAGCTCGCGGATCTCCTCCCGCACCCGTCGCCGCAGCTTGGCGTCGAGGTTGGACAGCGGCTCGTCGAACAGCAGCACCTGCGGCTCCAGCACCAGGGCGCGCGCCACCGCCACGCGCTGCTGCTGGCCCCCCGACAGTTCCGAGGGCAGCCGCCGCTCGAAGCCCGACAGCCCCAGCAGCGCCATCTTCTCGCGCGCCATCGCCTCCGCCTGCTCCCGGCGCAGGCCGGAGACGCTGGGGCCATAAGCCACATTCTCCAGCACCGTCATGTGCGGGAACAGGGCGTAGGACTGGAACACCATGCTGACGTCACGCTCGGAGGCCGCCATGTTGGTGACGTCGACCCCGCCGATCAGGATGGTGCCCAGGCTCGCCTTCTCAAGCCCCGCGATCATCCGGAGCGTGGTGGTCTTGCCGCAGCCCGAAGGGCCCAGCAGGGTGACCAGGGAACCGGGCTCGATCGTGAAGGACACGTCGTCGACCGCCGTGACCTGGCCATAGCGCTTGTAGACGTTGCGGAACTCGACCGATGCGGCCTTGCTGCCAGCCATGTGCCGCGGGCCTCAGCGCGGCAGCGCGCCGACCTCGCGCTCCCAGCGCTCGATCAGCCGCTTGCGCTCGGCGCTCTTGCCGTACTTGGCGAAGTCGTAGTCGATCAGCTTCGTGTCCTCCAGCCGCGGCGCCTGGGGCGGAATGGCGGCCTTCATGTTCGAGGGGATCTGGTAGGACTTGCCCCTGACGCCGAGGCCCTGGGCCTCCGGCGACAGGGCCCAGTCGTGCCACTTGCGCGCGCTCTCCGGGTTGGGGCCGCCCTTGATCAGGCTCATCGAGCCCACCTCATAGCCGGTCCCCTCGCAGGGGGCCTGCACCTTGACCGGGAAACCCTCGACGGCCTCGGCCACGGCATCGTGAAGGAACATCACGCCGACCATGGTCTCCGCCCGCGCGGTGTTGCGCGCCGGTGCCGGGCCGGAGCGCGTGTACTGGCTGACATTGATGTGCAGCTTCTTCAGGTAGTCGAAGGCCGCATCCTCGCCCATCACCTGGACCAGGCTGGCGATGGCGGTGTAGGCCGTGCCGGAGGAGGCGGGGTTGCTGATCTGCACGTCGCCCTTGTAGACCGGCTTCAGCAGATCGGCCCAGCAGGCCGGGGCCGCCGCCTTCTTGGCGGCCAGCAGCTCGGTGTTGTAGGCGAAGCCGAGGATGCCGGCATAGATGCCGACCGACCGGTTGCCCGACTGCTCGGCCTGCCGGCGGGCCCAGGGGTGCAGCTCGCTGAGGCGCGGCGAGGCATAGGCGGCGGTCAGGTCCTCCTCGGCAGCCTGGAGATGCGGGTCGCCGGTACCGCCCCACCACACATCTGCGCGCGGGTTGGCCTTCTCCGCCCGGATCTGGGCCAGCACCTCGCCCGATCCCTTCTGCGTCATCACCGCCTTGATGCCGGTGGCCCGGCTGAACTCGGCCGCCGCCACCTGGCACCAGTCGATCAGCACGCTGCAATAGACCACCACCTCGGCCGCCTTGACGGGCGTGGGCCCGGCCAGCGCCACGGCGCCGGCGAATGGCAGCGCGAGAAGTGCGGGGCGAAGAATGGGCATGGCGTTGCGTCTCCTTGTCTTGTCAGCCGCCCGGCTGGAAGCCGATCTCGCCGGCCTGGCGGCGGCCGATCCGCCGCTCGCCGACGAGAATCTGGATCAGCAGGATGGCGAGGATCATGATCACGATCAGGACCGTCGAATAGGCGATGGCGAGGCCGAACTCGCCCGCCTCGACCCGGCCGACGATATAGGCGGTGGCCATGTTGTGCTGGGCGCTGACTAGGAAGATGACGGCGCTGACGGCGGTCATCGCGCGCACGAAGCTGTAGACCATCGCCGCCACGATCGCCGGGCGCAGCAGCGGCATCAGGATGCGCCGCACCGTGGTGCCGGTGCGCGCGCCCAGCGTGAAGGAAGCTTCGTCCAGGCTGCGGTCGATCTGGCTCAGGCTCGCGATGCCCGCCCGCACGCCGACCGGCATGTTGCGGAACACGAAGCAGATCACCAGGATGATGCCGGTGCCCGTCAGCTCGAAGGGCGGCACGTTGAAGGCCAGGATGTAGGCCACGCCGATCACCGTGCCGGGGATGGCGAAGCTCAGCATGGTGCAGAACTCGAAGGTGCGCTTGCCGGCAAAATACTGGCGCGTCAGCAGATAGGCGGTGAGCAGGCCGATGGCGGCGGTGAGCGGGGCGGCGATCAGCGACACCTCGATGGTGGTCCACAGCGAATCCCAGGCAGAGCCTGTGAAGGCAAGGCCGCCCTCCCGCCACTCGACGGAAAAGCCGGTCAGGTAGTGGCGCAGGGTGAAGCTGTTGTCGCGGCCGAGCGAACGCACGAAGCCGCCGATCGCGATCAGGATGTAGACCGCGAAGGTCAGCGCCATCCAGGGCAGGGCAAGGGCATAGCAGACCCGCCGCACGCGCGCCGGCAGCGGCATCGGCAGGCCGGAATCGCCCTTGCCGGTGACCGTGGTGAAGATGCGGTTCCCGAGCCAGCGCTGCTGGGCGTAGAAGGTGGCCAGCGTGAAGCCCAGCAGCACCAGGGCCAGGACGGCCGCCCGGCTCTGGTCATGGGCGGCGCCGACCACGGCGAAGAAGATCTTGGTCGACAGCACCTCGAAATTGCCGCCCAGCACCAGCGGATTGCCGAAATCGGCCATGCTCTCGATGAAGCCTAGCAGGAAGGCATTGGCCACCCCTGGCCGCAGCAGCGGCCAGGTGACGGTGCGGAAGGTGGTCCAGCGCTTGGCCCGCAGCGTCTGTGCCGCCTCCTCCAGGCTGGGGGCGATGCCCTGCACCACCCCGATCAGCACCAGATAGGCGATCGGGGTGAAGGCCAGGAGCTGCGCCAGCAGCACCCCCGGCAGCCCATATATCCAGCGCGAGGGCGGAATGCCGAACCAGTCCCACAGGAGGGTGGTGACAAGGCCGGAGCGGCCGAACAGCAGGATCACCGCCAGGCCGATGACGAAGGGCGGGGTGATGATCGGCAGCACGGTGAACAGCCGGAGCGCGCCCTTGAAGGGGAAGTCGCTGCGCGCCGTCATCAGCGCGAAGGCCAAGCCCAGGATGGTGGTGCCGGCCCCGACCAGCAGCCCCAGGAACAGCGTGTTCCAGGCCACCCCGCAGCTCACCCCGCGGGTGACACAGCCCAGCCCCCACACCGAATCGTCGAGGAAGCGGGCAGGGAAGCCCGCCGGGTCGAACTGCCCCTGGGCGTTGTCCAGCGAGCTCGACAGCACGATCGCCACCGGGAAGAACACGAACAGCGCCACGGTGGCGCTGACCACGGCGATGGCGCCGGTGGCGAAGCCGTCGCCCCGGCAATGGCCGCGCGCCGCCATGGCCTGGCTGATCAGCATCAGGCAGGCGCCGCCGGTGACGAGCGCGCCCCAGCCCAGCCCGCGCTGCCCCGGCACCGGGCCGAACAGCGCCTCGGGCAGGGCCATGGTCCAGCCGCGATGGTTGATCAGGAAGCCTTGCGCCAGCAGCCAGGTGAGCCCGAGCAGCCCTGCCGCCTGCGCCACCACCGCCGGGTCGCGCCGCAGCAGCAGCGGCAGGGCGAGGGCTACGGCGATGCCGGCCAGATACGCCTTGCCGAGCAGGAACGCCTGCATCAGCCCAGGTGCGACCGCCGGATCGCCGGGATAGCCGGCGATCCAGTCGAGGCTGAACAAGCCGTCTCCGCGCACGGCATACCAGGGCAGTACGGCAAAGCCGAACCAGCCGACCAGGAGCCAGAGGCGCAGCGCGCGCCCCTGGCTGTCCGTGTGTCCGAAACGCACGGTCGGAATGCGGCCGATGCGGCCCCTAGTGCCGCCGCCTCACTTCGGCAGCGCCTTGACCTCGCGGTCCCACTTCGACAGCAGGCGCGTCCGCTCCGCCCGCGAGCCGTACTTCGCGAAGTCGTAGTTGATCAGCTTCACATCGCTGAGGCGCGGCGCCTGCGGCGGCACGGCCGCGTTCTTGTTGGAGGGCACCTGGAAGGACTTCGCCTTGGCGCCCAGCTCCTGCGCCTCGGCGGTCAGCGCCCAGTCATACCATTTCTTGGCGCTGTCCGGGTTCGGGCCGCCCTTGATGATGCTCATCGAGCCGATCTCGTAGCCGGTGCCTTCGCAGGGCGCCACCACCTTCACCGGGCCGCCTTCAACGGCCATGGTCACCAGGTCGTGCATGAAGGCGATGCCCACGGTGGTCTCGCCCAGGCTCGCGGCCTTGGCCGGGGCGGCGCCCGACTTGGTGTACTGGTTGATGTTCTTGTGCAGCGCCTTCAGGTAGTCGAAGCCGCCATCCTCGCCCTTCAGCTGCACCATCGTCGCCAGCATGGTGTAGGAGGTGCCGGAGCTATTGGGATCAGCGACTTGCACCTCGTCCTTCAGTGCCGGATTCAGCAGGTCGGACCAGCATTTCGGCTCCGCCAGCTTGCGCCGGGCCAGCAGTTCGGTGTTGTAGCCGAAGCCGAGGGCCCCGGCGTAGATGCCGACGGTGCGGTGCTTGGACTGCTCGGCCTGGCGCACGGCCCAGTCCTGGAGCTGCGCCAGCATCGGCGACTTGTATTCGGCCGTCAGCCCTTCCTCGGCCGCCTGCAGATGCGGGTCGCCGGTGCCGCCCCACCACACGTCGCCGCGCGGGTTGCTGGCCTCGGCCTTCACCTGGGCATATGTCTCGCCGGAGCTCTTGCGGGTCATGGAGACCTTGATGCCGGTCGCCCGCTCGAAGGCCTGCTGCATCGGCCGGCACCAGTCCTCCTGCACCGAGCAGTAGAGGATGAGATTGCCTTGCGCGGCGGCGGGGGCCGACAGGAACAGCCCGCCGGCCATCAGGGCCAATGCGGAGACGGTGGCAAGCCTGGAACTGGACATCATTGGATACCTCCCTATACGAACGGTCCTCACCGGGACCGACTAGTTCATTTTGATGACAGGCTAGTGAAAACCGCCCTCCTGCGCCAGCCCGCCGGGCGCAACGGCAGCCAGGAAGGCGGCCTGGACCCCGGGTGCACAGGCGATGATGGGGTTGCCGGCAGCAAGCCCGTCGCCGGCCAGGAAGTCGTTGGTCCAGCCGCCGGCCTCGCGCACCAGCAGGATGCCGGCCAGGCAGTCCCAGGCGTTGATGTGCAGTTCGGCATAGCCGTCGCTGCGCCCGGCCGCCACGTCGGCGATGCCGAGCGCGCCTGATCCGGCGCGGCGGAAGGCGGCACCGGTCGCCATCACCCGCCCGACCAGGTCGAGATAGGCGGCCGCCGGCCGGCGCGGCGACCAGCCGAGCTCCACCGCGGCCCGCGCCATCGCCGTGGTCTGCGACACCCGCATCGGCTCGCCGTTGAGGAAGGCGCCGGTACCGCGCCCGGCATACATCAGCTCGCCCGCCAGGGGCTGGCAGATCACCCCGACCTCGATACCCTGTGGCCCGAGCAGCGCGATCGAGATGCAGAAATGACCGATGCCGCGGGCGAAATTGGCGGTGCCGTCGATCGGGTCGACCACCCAGGTCCAGGCGGCAGCGCTGCCGCCGTCCTCCTCGCCGATGAAGCCGTCCTCGGGAAAGGCTTCGGCCAGGCGGCCGCGCACCAGCCGCTCGACCTCGCCATCGACCGCCGTCAGGTAGTCCTGCGGCCCCTTGAATTCGTAGGCGACCCGGTCGCGGTCAAGAAAGCGCCGGCGCATCAGATGGCCGGCCTCGACGGCGACGGCCTGCGCCACCGGCAGGCGCGCTAGGGCAGGGGACGACATTCTCACCGACATCCTGGCAAACGGGATCGGAAATGTTGCAGTTTTATGACATTCATGGAAGCCGATTCCGCCGCTGTCTACCAGGAGACCAAAGCTGTCCGCCACCGCCATCGTCATTCACATTGCCGGGGCCGTGGCCCTGCTGCTGTGGGGCCTGCGCATGGTCCGCACCGGCGTGCAGCGGGCCTATGGCGCCAGGCTCAGGCGGCTGATCGCGGCCGGCATGCACCGGCTGTGGACGGCGTTCGCGGCCGGGATGGGCGTGACCGCGATGCTGCAGTCCAGCACGGCGACCGTGTTCATTGCCGCCTCCTGCACCGAGAAGGGGCTGGTCGGCACGAGGGCGGCGGTGGCCGTGGCGCTGGGGGCCGATCTCGGCTCGGCGCTGCTGGCGCAGGTGCTGGGCCTGCGCGTCGACTGGCTGCCCCCGGCCCTGGTGCTGGCGGGCTTCCTTGCCTTCGCGACCGGCAGCGGCGCGCGGCGCGACCTGGGCCGGGCGATCCTCGGCCTGGGGCTGATGCTGCTCGCCCTCCACCTCGTGGTTGCCGCCAGCCAGCCGCTCAGGGAATCGGCGCTGCTGCCGGTGCTGGTGCATGCCCTGGCCGGCGAGCCGCTGCTGGCCCTGCTGCTGGCCGCGCTGCTGACGGCGCTGGCCCATTCCAGCCTCGCCATGGTGCTGGTCTTCTCCTCGCTCGCCGCGGCCGGCATGCTGGAGCCGGCCGTTGCGGTGATGATGGTGCTGGGCGTGAACCTCGGCGCCGGCGTGCCGGCGCTGGTCGCGACCTGGGGGGCCAGCGCCGCGACACGCCGGATGACGCTGGGCAACTTCATGCTGCGGGCGCTGCTCGCGCTGCCCCTTGGCCTCACGGCCGATCTGTGGGTCCCGCTGCTGCCGCAATCGGCCGTCAGCCCGGCGCAGATGGTGCTGCTCTGCCATCTGGCCTTCAACCTGGGGCTGGTGGCGCTGGCGCTGCCCGTGCTGGGGCCGGTCGCCCGCCTGCTCGACCGCCTGGTGGCCGAGCGCCCCGGCTCGCCCGACGAAGGCCGGCCGCGCCACCTCGACGAGGCCCTGATCGAGACCGGCACCGTGGCGCTGGCGGCGGCGGCGCGCGAGGCGCTGCGCATGGGCGACATGGTCGAGCGCATGCTGGAGGGCACCATGAAGGCGATCGCCGGCGACGACCGCCGCCTGGCCGAGGAGGTGTCGCGCCTGGATGACGAGGTCGACCGCCTGCACGAGGCGATCAAGCTCTACCTCGCCAGGGTCAGCCGCGAGGCGCTGAGCGACGAGGAGGCGCGCCGCTGCTTCGACATCGTCGCCTTCACCACGAACCTCGAGCATGTCGGCGACATCATCGACAAGAACCTGATCGAGCTGGCGCAGAAGAAGATGAAGAAGCAGCTCGCCTTCTCGGCCGAGGGGATGGCCGAGATCCGCGCCCTGCACGACCGCGTGCTGGCGACGCTGAAGCAGTCGCTGGCCGTGTTCATCTCCGGCGACATCAAGATCGCCCGCGCCCTCCTGTCGGAGAAGACGCAGTTCCGCGACGAGGAGCGCCGGGCGGCCGAGCGCCATCTCGAGCGCCTGAAGGCCGGCCGGCCGGAGAGCATCGAGACCAGCGCACTTCACCTCGACATCCTGCGCGACCTGAAGCGCATCCATTCCCATCTCATCGCCGTCGCCTACCCGATCCTGGAGGCCGCCGGCGAACTCGCCGACAGCCGCCTGCGCGCCCGCCAGCAGGCCGCGGCCGGGGCGTGAGGGGAATCGGCTGGGAAGGCAGCGTGGTCCGCGCCAGACGCCCAGCTACAGACATTTTGTCGGGTCTTCGAGCACCGAAAGACCCGGGTCCGCACGCCGCGCACCAACGGCTTCGTCGAGCGCTTCAACGGCACCGTGCTCGACGAGTTCTTCCGCGTCGTCATGCGCGAGACGCTCTACGAGACCGTCGAGGCCCTGCAGGCCGACCTCGATGCCTGGCTCGTCCACTACAACACCGAACGGCCGCACCTCGGCTACCGCAACCAAGGGCGCAGGCCCATCGAGACCATCAACCAGTTCATACGGCAAGAAGGTTAAGAGGACACCCCAATCTTCGTTGCGAACTTCAAAGACATCGACCGTTGGAGCCACGAAGGCATCTTGCGTCGTATCATCAATGGTACGACAATGCGGACTTTGCCGTGACCCACCGTGCAACTCTGCGAGGTGATCGCAGATTCGGAAAGTGGCTGGAGTCCGAAGTGTCATGACCGGCCGGCGAAGAACGATGAATGGGGTGTCCTCAAGCTGGGTGCCGTGTCATTCGGTGCCTTTGATGAGACTGAAAACAAGGCCCTTCCCATCACCCTCAAGCCTCGCCCACATCTAGAAGTCAAAGCAGAGCAAGTCCTGATCAGCCGTGCCAACATCACGCGCCTAGTAGGTGCAACTGCCTTAATCGGAAAGACACGCCAGAGGCTAATGCTATCCGACAAGATATTCCGCGTTGTTCCTCTTGATCCTGCTCCGATTGACCCTGCTTTTCTAACGGAGGTGCTGCGCATCTCCAACGTGCGTCGCCAGATCGAAACGAATGTTACCGGAACATCGCCGACTATGAAGAACATCTCGAAGCCTGCGCTACTTGGGCTGACATTTCCGCTCCCGCCTATCGCTGAGCAGGTGAAGATGGTTCAAGCGCTGAGCGACGCACGGACAAAGGCGACTAGTTTGCGCGCCAACGCTGGCAACGTCCGAGCCCAAGCACGGATCGATTTCGAGGCCGCCGTTTACACAGCCGAAGATGCGATCGAAACTGTCCTTCCACCGCGTGAGGCATGAGCGACGGCATGAGCGATCCTTTCACCATCCGCATTTTCGTACCCGACGGCGACCCTGAGGGCGTGCGCCTGATCGACCGGATGAACTGGACCGGGCTGGGTCTCGTTTTCCCGCGCGCGAAGTGGCTGGAGGTTCACAAGCGGCCGGAGATGCAACGCACCGGCATCTACATCCTCGTCGGCTACAGCAATCAGGACGACGATCTACCGACCCTCTACATCGGCCAGGCCGACGGCGTGCGCGGCCGGATCGACTCCCACTACACCGGCAAGGACTTCTGGGATTGGGGCGCGGTGTTCGTCTCCAACAGCGGCGGCCTCAATCGAGCCCATGTCACCTGGCTCGAATACGCGCTGGTCAAGCGCGCCAATGAGGCGAAGCGTTGCCATCTCGACAATGGCAACTCCCCGCAAGAACCGGCCCTGAGCGAGGCAGAGAAGGCCGACACCCGGGCCTTCCTCAAGGAAATCCTTCAGATCCTTCCGCTCGTGGGGCTCCGGGCCTTTGAGATACCCAAGGCGGTCGCGGTGCCGCACGCCGTTGATCCGGCTGTCGTGCCGCAGCCGAAAAGCTCGAAGCCCGACACGATCATCGTACCCGCACAGAAGGAAGGCTTCGAAAAGGTCTTCCTGGGCGAAGACTGCTGGTACGCCATCAGAATTTCAGGCGGGATGCTCGACAAGATCAAGTACATAGCCGGCTATCAGACGCAGCCGGTTTCCGCGATCACGCACTACGCTCCGGTCTCCCAGATCGAACCCTACGGTGAGGGAGGGAAATACAAACTGGTGTTCTCTGAGAAGGCGAAGCCGATCGGGCCGATTCCGTTCGCCGACTCGCCGCAGGGAGCCATGCAGGGACCGCGCTACACGACCTTTGCCAAGCTCCGAGGTGCACGGAAGCTTTCAGACGTCTTGAGCAAGGGATGATCCCCAAGCTGGGATCACGAATCGTTCGATACCGGGGCCAGGAACGCCATCCAACCATCAGCATATTGTGGGGTAGACTGTGGGCCCCGCTAGCTCAGGAATCCGGAAATAGACATATTATCAATATGATAGGAAATGATATTGGCGGATGGGGTGGGATTCGAACCCACGAGGCGTTGCCGCCTGGCGGTTTTCAAGACCGCTGCCTTCAACCGCTCGGCCACCCATCCATGGGGCAGGGTGATGGCATGGGGCGGGGCCGGTGTGAAGGGGGCGTGGCCGCAGGAAAACCCGGACATTGAATTAATTGCCGCCGGTTCTATGCTCACGGCATGTACATCGGGGCGCAGACACGCTCGGAACTGGCGCGCGATCCTGGTGCGGCGGCACGGGCGCTGATCGCGCTTTGGCAGTCGAAATGCCGGGACGGGAAGATCCCCGGCCGGGCCGATTTCGACGTCGGCGAGTTGAAGGACTGGCTGGGTCACCTGGCGATCTATGCGGTCGAGCAGGGAGCGGACGGGCCGCGCTTCCGCTTCCGCCTCGCCGGCACCATGATCGTCGAGTATGACGGCGGCGACTATACAGGGCGCTATCTCGACGAGGCGATCCCGGCCGCCTATCACCGGCTGTTCCTGCCGGCCTACCGCGAGGTCGTGCGCAGCCGCCGGCCCTTCCTGCAGACCGCCAACGCGCCCAACGCCCGCGGCGTCGAGGTGCGCTTCACCAAGGTGCTGCTGCCGCTGGCCAGCGACGGGCTTACCGTCGATATGGTGATGCTGTTCATGTTCGCGCAGTTCCCGGAGCATGGCAGGCCCGCCAACACCTATTTCCTGGACTGAGCGGCCGCCCCGGGGCCATCATTTACCTTTCGGCAACCAGCCGAGCCTAGCGTGAGCGCCATGTACGGACTCGGCACCGATCGGTTCTACCGGCCTGTCGATCTCGACCCCCGCGGCTTTGCCGAATCGCTGGTGGCCCTGTGGTATGACAAGTGCCAGGACGACACCCTGCCCGGGCGCCACGACTTCGACGTGCTCGAGCTGCGGCCCTGGCTCGGCCACATCGCGCTCTACGATGTCGAGCCCGGACCGGCCGGCCCGCGCCTGCGCTTCCGCCTGATCGGCACCGAGATCGTGGCCTATGACGGCGGCGACTTCACCGGCCGCTACCTTGACGAGGTGCTGCCGGACCCGATCCGCGACATCGTGCTCAGCCTCTACCGCGCCGTCTATGAGACGCGGCGCCCGGCCCTGGAGAGCGTCACCCGGCCCAACGGCCAGGGCGACCGGGTGACCTGGGACCGGGCGGTGCTGCCGCTGGCCAGCGATGGCGCGCGCATCGACGTGATGATGCTGTTCCTGCACGCCCGCTACGACATGCTGAAACAGGACAGGCGGGCCCACTTTGCGCAGTAGCCATGGCGGCTGCCGGTCAGCGGCCGGCGTAGTGGCCCCAGATCGTCCACAGCCCGATCGCGATGAAGCCGCAGCCTGCGATCAGCTTGAGTGGCAGCAGGGCGACCAGGCGGCTTGCCTGGCTGCCGGCCAGCACGGCAAGTGCGGTTGAGGCCACCAGCGCCAGCGCAGCGGCGGCAAACACCAGCCAGACCGGCCGCTGGGCGGCAAAGAGCAAAGTGGCGAGCTGCGTCTTGTCGCCCAGCTCGGCCAGGAAGACGGAAGCGAAGATCGACAGGAAATCGGGCACCGGAACATCCTCCGCGGGGGCCCGTGACCTTATGGCTCGACCGCTCGCCCGGCCCCCGCCGGCGGCGTCGATGCCATAGGTCTCGCCAGTTCCGTGCGCGCCATGCGCCGGCCAATGAGGCAGGCGGCAAGTCTGTTGACGCGCACCCCGGTCGCGGATCACCCGGCCGGGCGGCTACTCCCCTAGGAGCGCCGACTGATTAGCAAACACGATTGCCGGCGGGAAGGGGGATCGGACACGGCCGCGGCAAGCCGCCGCCCGGCGGCGGGTCAGAGCGCGGCCTGCGCCGCCAGGCACCAGTCGATGCGGGCGCGGGCGGCGGCGATCTCCAGGTCCAGCCAGGGTCCGAGCAGCCCCTCGGCACCCTCCGGCCCGTCGCGCAGGGCCGACAGCCGCGCCACTTCGGCGCGGTAGAGGTCCTCCATCATCTCAAGCTGGTCGCGCCGGCGCTCGGCCGGCAGCAGCGGCAGGAAGCGCAGCTTCAGCCCGATCACCAGGCGGTTGAAATCGGTCACCTGCGGGCGGACATTGGCACACAGCAGCGCCTCCAGCGCCTGCCGCCCCTCGGCCGTCAGGCTCAGCAGCGCCCGCTCGCCGCTACCATCCACCGGCCGTACCAGCCCCTCGAAGCGCAGCAGCTCGAGCGACGGCCCCATCAGGTCGAGCGAGGGGCCGGCAAGCTGCGCGATGGTGCGGCGCACCGCCGCGGCCAGCGCGTCGTAGCGCAGATCCCCGCCGGCCAGCAGACCCAGCGCCGTCAGGCGGATGGCTTCGGCAGGGACCAGGGAATTGTCGCGGTACATGCCGACAAGCATGCCGCAAGCGATGCCGCAAGTCCAGCCCGCCACTGCGAGTCGCTCGCAGCGGCCGCCGGGTGACTGCCGGTCCGCCGCGATGCTAGGCTGGGCCATGGCCGTGCGCGCACCCGAGATCGACCAGCCCGGCATCACATGGCTGAACACCCCCCATCCCCTGAGCCTCGCGGCCCTGCGGGGGCGGATGGTGATCCTGGATTTCTGGACCTATTGCTGCATCAACTGCATGCATGTGCTGCCCACCCTGGCGCGGCTGGAGGCCGCCTATCCCGACACCCTGGCGGTGATCGGCGTCCATTCGCCGAAGTTTCCGGCCGAGCGCGATCCGGCAAACCTGCGCCAGGCGATCGCGCGCTACGGCATCGCCCATCCGGTGGCCCATGACCCCGGCTTTCTGATCTGGCGCAGCTACGCGATACGGGCCTGGCCGACCCTGGTGGTGGTCGCGCCCGACGGACAGGTGCTGGGCCAGCACTCCGGCGAGCCCGATCCCGAGCGGCTGGTCGAGGTGATCGGCCGGCTGATCGAGGACTACCGCCGCGAGGGCCGGATCATCCCCGGCCGGCTGCCGCCCCCGGCGCCGCTACCGGCCGGCCGCCTGCGCTTTCCGGGCAAGGTGAAGCCGGATGGGGCGGGCGGCTGGCTGGTCGCCGATGCCGGCAACGGGCGTGTCGTCCGCCTTGACCGTGCGGGCACCGAGATTGCCGCGTGGGACGGTTTTGCAGGGCCGGAAGGCGTTGCCGCCACGCCGCAGGCGATCTATGTGGCCGATACGCGGGGTCATGCGATCTGGCGCATCGAGCCGGCGACCGGCGCCCGCGAGCGGCTGGCCGGCGACGGCAGCCGGGGAATGCCGCTGGGTCGCGGCGGCGGGG
>CAZEQG010000025.1:0-14655 GCA_964514295.1 uncultured Alphaproteobacteria bacterium | reverse complement strand
CCGCCGATTCCGTGGGGGTGGCCACACCCGCCAGGATCGAGCCCAGAACCGCCACGATCAGCACCACCGGTGGCACCAGTGCCGCCAGCACCCGCGCCAGGTCCGGCCGCGCCTCGCCGGCCGGCATGGCCGGCGAGGAGGCCGGGTCGAGGAAGGCGCGCGCCGCCTGAAAGGCGATGTAGAGGGCAACCAGCAGCAGGCCGGGCAGCAGGGCGCCGGCGAACAGGTCGCCGACCGTCACCGTCTCCGGCGCGAAGATGCCCTGTTCGAGCTGGGCGAGCTGATAGGCGTTCTGCAGCACATCGCCCAGCAGCACCAGCACGATCGAGGGCGGAATGATCTGGCCCAGCGTGCCCGCCGCGGCGATGGCACCACAGGCAAGCGCCGGGTCATAGCCACGCTTGAGCATGCTGGGCAGGCTGATCAGCCCCATGGTCACCACCGTCGCCCCGACGATGCCGGTGGAGGCCGCCAGCAGCGCGCCCACCACCGAAACCGATATGCCAAGCCCGCCGCGCAGCGGCCCGAACAGGCGGGCCATGCAGTCGAGCAGATCCTCGGCGACGCGGCTGCGCTCCAGCATCACGCCCATGAACACGAACAGCGGCACCGCGACCAGCACCTCGTTGGTGACCAGGCCGAAGATGCGCTGCGGCAGGGCGAACAGGAAGGCGGCGGGAAAGACGCCAAGGATGATGCCAAGCACGCCGAACAGGATGGCCACGCCGGCCAGGGTGAAGGCGACCGGAAAGCCCGCCATCAGGAGCCCGCACAGGCAAGCGAACATCACCAGGTCGAGAAGCTCGGCGATCATCGCGCCCGGCCCAGCCGGCCAAGGCAGGACGCCGCGATCGCCACGGCCTGGATGGCCAGCAGCAGCGCCCAGACCAGGATCAGCCCCTTCAGCAGGAACACGCCGGGCAGGCCGCTGGTCTCCTTCGATCCCTCCAGCACCGCCACCGACTGGGCGAAGAACGGCCAGCCGCTCCACAATGTCAGCAGGCAAAGCGGCAGCAGGAACAGCATCACCCCCGCGAGGTCGACCGCGGCCTTCGCCGCCGGGCCCGCCGGCCGGTACCAGATATCGACCCGGACATGGGCATCGCGCGCCAGGGTGTAGCCGCCGCCCAGCAGGAACAGCACGGCGTTCAGCCACATCACCCCTTCCGACAGGCCGACATGGCCGATGCCGAACACATAGCGCAGCAGCACCACGGCGAATTGCAGCAGCACCATGGCAAGGGCCGCCCAGGCGGCGGCGCGGCCGATCGCGTGGTTCACCCGGTCGAGATGCCGCGCCATGGCCGCCAGCCGTTCCGGCATCCCCTTCCCCGCTACTGGAATATGTGCGTGCATTCCTGTAATACGCTCGGGCCTAACGCCGGCCGAAGACCGGAGCGGTTGTTCTTGGGGAGTCACGTCCTGGAGGGCCGATGATGACAGTCCTGGTCGGACTGGTGCGCACCATTGATGCCATCAACGAGCGGATCGGCCAAGCGGTTTCCTGGCTGACGCTGGGCTGCGTCCTGGTCTGCTTCGCGGTGGTGGTGCTGCGCTACGGTTTCGGCATCGGCTTCCTTTGGATGCAGGAGCTGTATGTCTGGTTCCATGCCGGCGTGTTCATGCTCGGTGCCGGTTTCACCTACCTCCATGGCGGCCATGTCCGGGTCGACATCCTGTTCGGCAGGCTGTCGCCGCGCGGCAAGGCATGGACCGACATCTTCGGCACCCTGGTGTTCCTGTTCCCCTGGCTGGCCGTGGTGGTCTACTGGGGCATCCCGTTCTTCATGGCATCCTGGAACATCAACGAGGTGTCGATGCAGGCCGGCGGCATGCCCTATCTGTGGCTGATGAAGGCAATCGTGCTCGGCTTCTGCGCGGTGCTCGGCATCCAGGGGGTGGCGCATCTGGCGCGCTCGGTGCTGGTGCTGAATGGGCACCCCGAATTCCTGCCCGAAGAAGGCGAGGCCTAAGCCCATGGAAGCTGCGCTGCTGGGCGAGATCATCGCCATCGTGATGTTCCTCGCCACCATCTTCGTGGTGCTGATCGGCTATCCCGTCGCCTTCAGCCTGGCCGGCACGGGGCTGATCTTCGCCTTCATCGGGCACAGTTTCGGGGTCTTCGACTACGCTTTCCTGTCCAGCCTGCCCAGCCGCTATTTCGGCGTGATGACCAACGAGGTGCTGGTCGCCGTGCCGCTGTTCGTGTTCATGGGCGTGATGCTGGAGCGCAGCCGCATCGCCGAGGCGCTGCTGGAGACGATGGGCCAGCTTTTCGGTACGCTGCGGGGCGGGCTCGGCATCTCGGTCATCGTCGTTGGCGCCCTCCTGGCGGCCTCGACGGGCATCGTCGGCGCGACCGTGGTGACCATGGGGCTGCTCAGCCTGCCGGCGATGATCCGCGCCGGCTATGACCCCAAGCTTGCCTCGGGCGTGATCTGCGCCTCCGGCACCCTCGGCCAGATCATCCCGCCCTCGACCGTGCTGATCTTCGTCGGCGACATGCTGCAGGGCGCCAACCTCGCCGCCCAGCAGGCCAAGGGCAACCTGTCGCCGGACCCGGTGTCGGTCGGCCAGCTCTTTGCCGGGGCGCTGCTGCCAGGCCTGCTGCTGGTCGGCCTCTACATGCTGTTCGTGGTGATGAAGGCGCTGACGCAGCCGGAGTCCTGCCCGCCGCTGGTGATGTCGGCCGAGGAGAAGCGCGACCTGCCCGGGCGCGTGCTGAAGGCGCTGGTGCCGCCGCTGGCGCTGATCGTGGCCGTCCTCGGCTCGATCCTGATGGGCATCGCGACGCCGACCGAATCCGCCTCGGTCGGCGCCGTCGGCGCGCTGCTGCTGGCGGCGCTGAACGGCCGGCTCAGCCTGTCCGTGCTGAAGCAGGTGATGCGCTCGACCCTGATGATCAATGCCATGGTCTTCGGCCTGCTGCTGGGCGCCTCGGTGTTCTCCGTGGTCTTCCGCGGCCTCGGCGGGGAAAAGGTGGTGGACGATGTGCTGGGCAATCTGCCCGGCGGCCAGTTCACGGCCGTGCTGGCGGTGATGGCCGTGATGTTCGTCCTCGGCTTCTTCCTCGACACCTTCGAGATCATCTTCATCATGGTGCCGATCACGGCGCCGGTGCTGCTGTCCTACGACATTGATCCGGTATGGCTCGGGGTGATGATCGGGGTGAACCTGCAGACCAGCTTCCTGACGCCGCCCTTCGGCTTCGCCCTGTTCTACCTGCGCGGCGTCGCCGAGAGCCTGGTCTCGACGGTGCAGATCTATCTCGGCGTGGTGCCCTTCGTGCTTCTGCAGCTTGTCGGCATCGGGCTGCTGTGGAGCCTGCCGGAGCTTGCCACCTGGCTGCCCGAGGCGATCTTCGGCAGCGCCCCGATGGACCCCAATGCCCCCCAGTCCGCCCCCGGCGCCACCCTGGACCAGATGCTGAACCAGCAGTCCGGCTTCGGCGATGACGGCTTCGAGGACGAGGCGCCGGCCGCCGAGGAGGAAAAGCAGGAGTAGCCCGGCCCCTCGCCCGCCCGAAAGAAAACGGCCCGCGGATCGCTCCGCGGGCCGTATCGCTTGCCGGCGGCTTGCGCTCAGCCCGGATACTTGAAGGGCAGGTTGCGGGCGTTGGCGTAGCCCTGGTCGGAGATGCGCGTGTAGTTGACGGCCAAGCGGCGGGCCCTGAGGAAGCCTTCGGCCACCCGCTTTGCCGGCCCCTCGGCCTTGTCCAGCACCTCCTGCATGACCTCGCCGGCGGCAGTGCCGAAGGCCATCATGATGTCGCGCGAGTACTGCTTGAGCTGCACCCCGTGCTGGCGCACCAGGGTCTCCAGCGCCGGGCCGGAGCGGCCGTTGAACTCGGCCAGCATCAGGTCGTTCTCGGCCGAGCAGGACGCCGCGACAAGCTCCTTCAGATCGGCCGGCAGGGCGTCGAACTTGGCCTTGTTCACCATGCACTGCAGCATCGAGCCGGGCTCATGGAAGCCGGGGTAGTAGTAGAACTTCGCCACCTGGTGGAAGCCCAGCGACAGGTCGTTGTAGGGGCCAACCCACTCGGTGCCGTCGATCGCGCCCGACTGCAAGGCGGGGAAGATCTCGCCGCCGGCGAGGTTGATCACCGTGGCGCCCAGCTTCTGCAGCACCTGGCCGCCCTGGCCCGGCATGCGGAACTTCAGCCCCTTGATGTCGTCGGCGCTGCGCATCTCCTTGCGGTACCAGCCGCCCATCTGGCAGCCGGTATTGCCGGCCGGGAAGGCCTTGAGCCCGAAGGGGGCGTAGAGATCGTCCCAGAGCTGCTGGCCGCCGCCGTAATAGGTCCAGGCGGTGATCTCCGACGCCGTCATGCCGAAGGGCACGGCGCAGAAGAAGGGCGCGCCGATGGTCTTGCCGATATGGTAGTAGGAGGCGTCATGGCCCATGTCGGCCGTGCCTTGCGCCACCGCATCCCAGCACTGCAGCGCGGGCACCAGCTCGCCGGCGGCAAACACGCGCACCGACAGCCGGCCGCCGGACAGGTCGGTGATGCGCTTGGCCAGACGCTCGGCGCCGGTCTGCAGGCCGGGCAGGCCCTTGGGCCAGCTCGTCACCATGCGCCATTCCATGCGGCCCTGGCTGAGCGCCGGCTTCGGGAATGCCGAAGCGGCCGCCGCGCCGGCCACACCTGCGGCCAGGCCGGCCTTGATGAATGAACGACGTTCCATCCGTAATCCTCCCAAGATTTGCCGGCCCGGGCGCCGGTCGATGGTTCGCATACTATTTCGGCGCAGGATTCCAACCGCGTCCGGTGCTTGACTTATACTGAGCCGCCGTGATCGCCGCAACCGGCGCTGAGCGGCCGCCAGCCGCTGGGACCAAAGCCCTCCAGCGGACGGAAGCGCGACTTGTAGGTCATCTTGCGGCTGCCCTCGATCCAGTAGCCGAGATAGAGGTAGGGCAGCCCCTCGGCGATCGCCTGGCGGGCGATGTCGAGCACCATGAAGGTGCCGAGGCTGCGCGCGGCCAGATCGGGGCGATAGAAGCTGTAGACCGCCGACAGCCCGTCGGCCTGGCGGTCGAGCAGCATGGCGGCGACCAGGTCGCCGTCCGGCAGGCGGTGCTCGACCAGGAAGGTGTCGACCGGGGACACCTCGACCATGCTGCGGTAGTCGTCGAAACCCATGTAGGACATCTCGCCGCCGCCATGGCGGCCGCGCTGATAGGCGGCGAACAGGCGGAACTGTTCCCAGGTGGCCCTGGCCGGCACCACGGTGGCCTGCAGATCGGAATTGGCCGCGATCGCCCGGCGCTGGGCGCGCGACGGCGCAAACCGGCCAAGGTCGAGGCGCACCGGCACGCAGCCCCCGCAGCCCGGGCAGGCCGGGCGGTAGGCGAGGTTCTGGCTGCGCCGGAAGCCGGAGGCCGACAGATGGTCGACCAGGGAACGGCCGGGCTCGCGCGAGATGTCGGCGACCAGGCGGCGCTCCTGCCGCCCCTCCAGATAGGGACAGGGCAGCGTGGCCGTGCGGAAGAAGAACAGCGGCACCGTCATGCGGCGGCCGCCTCCGGCCGGGGGGTGCCGAAGAAGTCGTGCGCGATCTCGCTGGTCACGTTGATGAGCTGGCGCTGAATGGCGTCGACGAACTCGTGCAGGCCGCTCTTCAACACCCGCTCGATGCTGAGTTCGCCGAGCAGCGCGCCCAGCTCGTCGATCCCCTCCAGCGCGCCGCCGCCGCCGCGCAGCGCATGGCGCGAGCGAAGCTGGTTCAGCAGGTCGTCGGCATGCAGCACGCAGGAGCGCACGGAGCGCGGAAAGCGCGTGTCGAACAGCAGGAAGCCCGCCACCGCCGCCGGCGTCATGCCGCGCGGATGGATGCGGCGGAAGGCGTGATAGCCGGCGACCGAGCGCAGCAGCGCGTTCCACTGGCTGATCTCGATCGCGGCGCCGACCGAGGAATCGCGCGGCTGGAGCACGTGGTACTTGATGTCGAGGATGCGGCTGGTCTGGTCGGCGCGCTCGATGGTCTTGCCCAGGCCGTAGAAGTACCAGCTCTCGTCGCGGAAAAACGTGCCCTCGGTGATGCCGTAATGGGTCTGGCAGGCCTCCTTCACCATCTGGCACAGCTTGCCCAGGCCGGAGACCGTGACGTCGCCCGGGCCGAGTTCGCGCAGGCTGTTGTAGAACACGTTCACATGCGTCCACATCTCGGTCGAGATCAGCGGACGCAGCGTGCGCGCGTTCTCCCGCGCCGCCCGCACGCAAGACAGGATCGAGGACGGGTTCTCCTGGTCGAGAACGTAGAAATCGAGCACCGCCGCCGCCGTCGCCGAGCGGTGGCGGGCGGCGAAGCGGTCGGTGTCGGCGTTGATGTGCAGCACCGAATCCCAGTTCAGCTTGCCCCGGCTGTCGCGCGCGAAGGTTTCGTGGACATCGAGGATGCGGGCCAGGTTCTCAGCCCGCTCGATGTAGCGGGCAAGCCAGAAGACGCATTCGGCATAGCGTGACAGCAGGCGGTTCATGCGTCGGCCTCCAGCACCCAGGTATCCTTCGAGCCGCCGCCCTGCGAGGAATTGACCACCAGGCTGCCGCGCTTGATCGCCACCCGCGTGAGCCCGCCGGGCAGCACCCAGGTCTTCTGCCCGGTCACCGCGAAGGGGCGAAGGTCGACATGGCGCGGCTCGATGGCGCCATCGATCAGGGTGGGGCAGACCGAAAGATCGACCATCGGCTGGCTGATGAAGTTGGCGGGGTCGGCAATCAGCTTGGCCCGCACCTCCTCGATCTCCTGCCTTGTCGCCTTCGGCCCGATGACGATGCCGTAGCCGCCGGATTCTCCGACCGGCTTCACCACCAGCCGCTCCAGATTGGCGAGCGTATAGGCCAGCCCCTCCGCCTCCCGGCAGATATGGGTCTCGACATTGGGCAGGATCGCTTCCTCGCCCAGATAGTAGCGGATGATCCGCGGCATGTAGGCATAGACCGCCTTGTCGTCGGCCACCCCGGTGCCAATGCCGTTGGCGAGGCCGACATTGCCCTTGGCATAGGCCCGCATCAGCCCGGGCACGCCCAGCATGCTGTCCGGGCGGAACACCTCGGGATCGATGAAGGCGTCGTCGATGCGCCGGTAGATCGAATGCACCGGCGCCAGCCCGGCGATGGTGCGCATGAACACGCGATCGTCCTCGACCACCAGGTCGCGCCCCTCGACCAGCGGCACACCCATCTCGCGGGCCAGGAAGATGTGCTCGAAATAGGCCGAGTTGTAGGTTCCGGGCGACAGCAGCACGACCTGCGGGTCGGCCACCTGGCGCGGCGCGATCTCGGCACAGGCTTCCAGCAGCTTCATGCCGTAGTCGTCGACGGGGCGGATGCCGACATCGGCCATCAGGTCGGGAAACAGGCGGCGCATCATGTGGCGGTTCTCCACCACATAGGACACGCCCGAGGGGGTGCGGCCATTGTCCTCCAGCACCAAGAAGCGGCCGGCGCCATCGCGCACCAGATCGATGCCGCAGACATTCACATAGGTGCCGTAGGGCACCGCAACGCCTTCCATTTCCTTGCGGTAGTTGGCGTTCGTCAGCACCAGATCGGCCGGCACCACGCCATCCTTCAGGATCTTGCGGGCGCCGTAGAGATCGCCGAGGAACAGGTTCATGGCGGTGACCCGCTGCACCGCGCCGCTTTCGAGCTGCTGCCAGTCTGCGGCCGAGATCACCCGCGGGATCACGTCGAAGGGCAGGATACGGTCGATGGCGTTGCGCTCGGAATAGACCGTGAAGGTGATCCCGAGATTGAACAGCTCACGTTCGGCGATCCGCGCGCGGCGCGTCAGGTCGGCGATCGGCAGGGCCGACAGGCGTTCGCGCAGCAGCGTGGCATGGTGGCTCGGCAGCGCGGCTGAGCCCAGCAGTTCGCAAAAGAACCCCGCCGGATCATAGCCCGCCAGGCTGTCACCGCCATCCGCCATGCACCAACCCCCGCTGCTGTTGCGAACAGCTTACACGAGCCCGCCGCGCAGGCGCCATGGGTTGGCATGCTGCATAATGAGGGGCCAGCGCGAACCCGCCGGCCGCTGCCTACAGCGGCCCCTTGGCCTGCTGGCGGCCGATCAGCCCTTCCAGCAGATGGGCGACGAAGGCATCGCGCTCGCGCTGGCGGGCGGCGACCGCCTCCGGCGCGGGTTCGGCATCGAGGGCGGCAAGGTCGAGCGCGCCGGCGGCGGCGAGCTGGCGCTCCACCGCCGCCAGGCGGTCGTTCAGCACCCACACCTCCTGCGCCAGGGCAAGCACCACGGTGAACAGCCGGTCGGTCGCCGGGTCGGCGAAGAAGGTCTGTTCCGGTCGGAAAGCTTCGGTGGTCATCACACACACTTTGGCGCAAGGCCGCCGCCCCCGGCCGGAAGCCGGAGGCGGCGGCGGACGGTCAGGCGACGTCCTGGATCTTCTTCCAGGAGCCGGGGCCGAACACCTCGTCGGCCATCTTGGCATTCAGCGATTCCATCGCCCCGGCAGCGGCCTTCAGGTCCAGCTTGATCACCGAATCGGCGCCGTTCTTCTCGCGCCAGGTGGCATAGTCGGCAGGCACCGAGGCGATGCCGGCCTGATAGTAGTCGCTGTCCTCCTTCTCGTCGAAGGCGGACTGGAAGGCGCGCTGATGGTCGGCCGGCAGGCGCGACCACACGCGGCTGGCGATGCAGGCCTTGTCGAGGCCGTAGCCGAACTCACCCTCCACCACGTATTTGCAGACCTCGAAGAACTTACCGGCGACGGCGACGTTGAGCGAGGTCACCATGCCGTCGACCACGCCGGACTGCAGGGCGGTGTAGATCTCGTTGAAGGCGATCGGCGTCGGGTTGGCGCCGAGATGCTGGAGGGAGCGGATGTTGCCCTCGAACTGCGGGGCACGGATCTTCATGCCCTTGATGTCGGCAAGGCTGGCGATCGGGCGCTTGGTGAACAGGCACCAGGGGCCGAGCCGGCCGACCCCCACGAAATGGGCCTTGTACTTGTCTTCCATGACCTTGCCGGCGGTGGCCCGGAACGGGCTGGTCATCACCTTGCCGGCATGGGCGCCGTCGCGGAAGAAGAAGGGGCTGTACATGATGTCGAACTCGCGCGTGCCGGTATACGCGCCGAGGTAGATGTCGAGGGTGCCGAGCGCCATGCCCTGGAGAAGCTGGGCTTCCCCGCCCAGGGTGCCGGCGAAGATGTCGACGGCATAGGCGTTGTTCGTGCGCTTGGCCACCTCCTGGAACCACAGGGCGGCGAACTTGTTGGACAGCGTGCCGGCGGCACCGGCATTGCCGTATTTTAGCTTGGCCTGCGCCAGGGCCGGGCCGGGCAGGGCGGCAGCGGCACCGGCGGCCGCAGCGGCAAGTGCGAAGTGGCGGCGGGAAAGCGACGAGGACATTTCAGGACCTCCCCTGTTGACGTCAGCGGAAATACAGCGTGGGCAGCCACAGCGACAGCCACGGCACATAGGTCACGGCGACCAGCACCGCGGCCAGCGCCAGGAAGTAGGGCAGGCCATGGCGGAAGATGGTCATCACATTCTCGCCGCTGATGGCGCCGAGCACGAAGAGGTTGAGTCCGACCGGCGGGGTCACCATGCCGATCATAAGGTTCAGCACCATGACGACGCCGAAGTGGATCGGGTCCACCCCCATGCTGCCGAGCAGCGGGAACAGGATCGGCGCCAGGATCAGCATCACCGGCAGCGGCTCCATGAACATGCCCAGCACCAGCAGCACGCCGTTGATCATCAGCAGCAGGATCGTCGGATCGCGGCTGACCGCCAGCAGCCCGTCGGTGATCAGGCGGCCCAGATGCTCCTGCACCGCAAGGTTGGCGAAGATCTGCGAGGTGGCCACCGTCAGCATGATCACGGCCGAGGTCAGCGCCGCATCGCCCGCCGCCCCCACCAGGTCGCGCCAGCCGAGCGAGCGGTAGACCACCGCACCGAGGAACAGCGCATAGGCCACCACTACCGCCGCCGCCTCGGTCGCCGTGAACATGCCGGTGACGATGCCGCGGATCACGATGATCGGCACCAGAAGCGGCCAGATGCCGCGCAGCAGCACCTGGCGCACCTGCGGCCAGCTCGGCCGCGGCTCCACCGGAAAGCCGCGCCGCACCGCCAGCCACCAGGTCAGCACCATCATCGAGATGAACATCAGCGCCCCCGGCAGCACGCCGGCGAGGAAGAGCTGGCCGACCGAGATCTCCACGATCGCGCCCAGGAGCAGGAAGGTGACCGAGGGCGGAATCACCGGCGCCATGGTGGCCCCGAAAGCGATCACCGCCGAGGCATAGGCCGGGTGGAAGCCCTTGCGCTTCATCTCCGGCACCATCATCGAGCCGATCGCCGCCGCATCGGCCAGCGCCGAGCCGGACACGCCGGCCATGAAGAAATTCGAGGTGACGGAGACATTGCCGAGGCCGCCGCGGTAGTGGCCGACCAGAACCCCCGCCACGTCGATCAGCCGCCTTGTGATGCCGGAGCGGTTCATCAGCTCGCCAGCCAGCACGAACATCGGCACCGACAGCAGCACGAAGGTGTTGATCCCCTCCGACATCTGCTGGCTCAGCAGCACCAGCGGCGTGGGGAAATCCTGCACCACCTGCGCCAGCAGCAGATAGGCCATGCAGGACACCCCGATCGCCCAGGCGATCTCCATCCCCATCAGCGAGAAGAAGAACAGCAGGACCAGAAGGATCGTCAGCAGCATCAGCCGCGGTCCAGCGCCGCCCGCAGCCCCGCCACGGCGCGGGCCAGCAGCACGCCCTGGTACACCAGCATCAGCAGGCAGCCGACCGGCAGGGCCAGATAGGTCCAGGCCGCCGACCAGCCGGTGGACAGCACCCGGGTGGTGACGTTCAGCTCCACCACCGGCACCGCATACCAGATCAGCAGCATCAGCATCAGCAGCACCAGCGCGTTCATCAGCACGTCGAGCCCGTGGCGCCAGGCCGGCGGCAGCATCTCGACGAAATAGGTCACGCGCAGATTGTGCCCGCGCCGCGTGGCGACCGCGATCGCAAGATAGGTCAGCCACTGGAAGATCAGGACGGGCAGGTCCTCGCCCCACAGTGGCGGCGCGTTGAAGAAATAGCGCGCGACCACCACGCCGAAGATCACCGCCGCCATCAGCAGCATCAGCCCGGCCGACAGATGGTAGAGAACGCCATCAATGGCCCGATCAATGCGCTGCAGCAGCGTCGGCGGCTGATCCATCCGGCAGAAGCCCCCAGTTCCCGTGGCCCAAAATTGTCCGATCTTGCATACAAAGCAAGGGGGCATAGACTGCCCCACCGAACGATTGTTCCCGGACCCCGCGATGAGCACAGCCCCCGCCCCCCACCCGCCGATGGCGCCCGCCGAATGGCAGGCCCGGGTCGACACCGCGGCCTGCTACCGGCTGATCGCGCGCGAGGGCATGACCGACATGATCTTCACCCATGTCACCACCCGCGTGCCCGACAGCCCGGACCACCTGCTGATCAACCCCTACGGCTATTTCTTCGAGGAGGTGCGGGCCTCGAACCTGGTGAAGTTCGATCTCGACGGGCGGGTGGTCGAGGATACGCCGCACACCATCAACCCGGTCGGCCACACCTTCCACACCTGGGTGCACCGCGCCCGGCCGGATGTCGCCTGCGTCATCCATACCCATTCGGAGGCCGGCCTGGCGCTGTCGGCCCTGGCCTGCGGGCTGCTGCCGATCACCCAGCACGCCATGCGCTTCAAGGACCGTGTGGCCTATCACCACTATGACGCCGTGAACCCCAGCCCGGCCGAGCTTGACGCGCTGGTCGCCGCCCTTGGCGACAAGCCGGTCATGGTCATGCACAACCATGGGTTGCTGGCCTGCGGGCGCACGGTGGCCGAGGCCTTCCACTACATCCACTACCTCGAGTCCTGCTGCCGGATCCAGCTCGCGGTGATGCAGACCGGCCAGCCGCTGGCGATCCCGCCCGCCCGCATCATCGACAAGGCGGCCCGCTACTTCCAGCAGAACCGCAGCATTCCGGGCAGCCGCGAATGGCCGGCGCTGCTGCGCCTGCTCGACCGCGAGCAGCCGGACTACAAGACGTGATCCGCCGCGGCTTCGCCGAGATCGCCGAAGGCCAGGTGCATTACCGGATGGCCGGCCAGGGCGGCCGGCCGCTGGTCATGCTGCATGCCTCGCCCGGCTCCTCCCGCCAGCTCGTCACACTGATCCAGGCACTGGCCCGCAGCCGCCGGACGATCGCGCCGGATACCCTGGGCAATGGCGATTCCTGCCCCGCCGCCCCGGCCGAACCGGACATCCATTACTATGCCGACACGATGCTGCGCTTCCTCGACGCCCTGGGGCTGGAGCGGGTCGATCTCTATGGCACCCATACCGGCGCCTCGATCGCCATGGAGATGGCGATCGCCCGGCCGGATCGGGTGGGCCGGCTGATCCTCGACGGCATGGGGCTCTACAGCCCGGACGAGCTTGCCGACATCCTTTCGGCCTATGCCCCGGCGGTGGCGCCCGACCACGGCGGCGCGCAACTCTGGTGGGCCTGGCATTTCGTGCGCGACCAGTATCAGTACTGGCCCTGGTTCAAGCGCGACGCCGCCCATGCCCGCGGCTGCGGCCTGCCGGAGCCGGACGAGCTGCATGCCCAGGTGGTGGAGGTGCTGAAGGCGGTCACCACCTATCACCTCAGCTACCGCGCCGCCTTCCGGCATCCCAAGCGGGACCGCCTGCCGCTGGTGCCGGTGCCGGCCCTTGCCGCGGCGGAGCGCGACGACATGCTGTTCGGCTATCTGGACGAGGTTGCCCGCCTGCTGCCGGGCGGCCGCCGGGCCGAGTTGCCCGGCCATGCCACGCCGGAAGCCGCCGGTGCCACCGCCGCAGTGCTGGCGGACTTCCTGGACGCAGGGTGATGCGGGCAGTTGCATGATGCGGGCGCTTGCATATTGCGGGGGCCGCCCGCCGGCCCCATAAATGCTTTGCGCGACGTTCGTCCCAACCACGAGGCGGCAACAACAGCCATGGCGCGCCCGGCCACCAGACACCCGGCACAGCACCGCAGCCGCAAGACGACGCTGTTCATCGTGGTGTTCTTCGTCGGCGCGCCCTTCCTGCTGCCGACCATCCTGTTGACGGCGATCGCGATGCTGCCCACCGCCTGCGCCTTCCTGGTGGACCGGCGGCCGGAGAAATTCGCCACCTTCAGCGTCGGCACCATGAACTTCGCCGGGCTGTTTCCCTTCCTGATGGATCTTTGGCTGCGCGGCCACACCATCCCGCGCGCGGTCGAGAAGATCCAGGATCCGCTGGTCATCCTGGTGATCTACGGGGCGGCGGCGGTCGGCTGGCTGATGCTGTCGGCGGCACCGGTGCTGATCGCGCCGGTGCTGCGGCTGCGCGCGCAGTCGCAGGCGCGCAAGGTCGAGAAGCGCCGGCGCGAGCTGGTCGAGGAATGGGGGCCGGAGGTCGCCGACCCCGACGGCCAGAAGGAAGAGCCGGCATAGGATGGCGTCCGCCGCCATGATCGTGTAGACGGCGCGCCATGACCGTGCTGCTGACCGGCGCCGCCGGATTCATCGGATATCACCTGGCCGAGGCGCTGCTCGCCCGCGGCGAGCGGGTGGTCGGCATCGACGTGATGAACGACTATTATGATCCGGCCCTGAAGCAGGCCCGGCTGGACCGTCTGGCCGGGCGCCGCGGCTTTGCCTTCCACCGGCTGGACATCTGCGACCGTGAGGGGCTGGCCGCGCTGGCAGCGGCGGAGCCGGGCATCGAGCGCATCGTGCATCTGGCTGCCCAGGCCGGCGTGCGCTACTCGCTCGACAATCCCTTCGCCTATGCCCACAGCAACCTTGAAGGCCAGCTTGCGATCCTGGAACTGGCGCGCGGCCTGCCGGGGCTGCGCCACCTGGTCTATGCCTCCTCCTCCTCCGTCTATGGCGCCAACACCAAGGTGCCCTTCGCGGTCGGCGACCCGGTCGACAACCCGGTCTCGCTCTACGCCGCCACCAAGAAGTCGGGCGAGCTGATGGCGCACTGCTACAGCCATCTCTTCGGGCTGCCCACCACGGGCCTGCGCTTCTTCACGGTCTACGGCCCCTGGGGCCGGCCGGACATGGCCTATTACAGCTTCACCGCCCGGATCCTGGCGGGCCAGCCGATCCCGGTGTTCAACCACGGCGACATGCGGCGCGACTTCACCTGGATCGATGACATCATCGATGGCGTGCTGCGCACGCTCGACAGCCCGCCCGCGACCACCCCGCCCTACCGCCTGTTCAACATCGGCAACAACCGCAGCGAGCCGCTGCTGCGCTTCATCGCCGTGCTGGAGCAGGCGATCGGCCGCAAGGCGGTGATCGAGCTGAAGCCGATGCAGCCCGGCGACGTGAAGGAGACCTTCGCCGACATCGCCGACATCCAGGCGGCGCTCGGCTATGCCCCGGCCACGCCGATCGACGCCGGGCTGCCGCGCTTCGTGGCCTGGTTCCGCGACTATCACCGGCTCTGAGGGCCGGCCCCGGCTGCCGGAGGGCCAGGGGGCGGCGTATCAGGGGGCCGGGGCGTGCGCGGTCTTCAGCCGCTCATGCTCCAGCCGGTAGAAGCCGGTCGCCAGCACCAGCCCGGCCAGCGCCGGCTCGGCAGCGAGTTCGGCCGCGGCCGCGGCGACGGCGGCGGG